>JBJOPU010000242.1:0-3010 GCA_046050505.1 Actinomycetota bacterium | reverse complement strand
ATCGTTCTTCCCTACTTCGCTGTGATCGCGGCCAACACGGTTGTCGCCTCGCCACGCACTACCGTCGAACGGCCGGGAGCGATTCTGCTGGTCGACAACCGACCCACGTCGAGCGGCTCGGCGTGATCGATCTGCCGGGTTCCATCTCGAGTTTGCGGTGCTCCCGCGCAGGATGCCGTGCAGAGGCCACGTGGGCCGTCAACTGGCGCAACCCCCGCATCCACACGCCCGATCGGGTGAAGGTTTGGCTCGCCTGTGACGAGCACCGCGATTACCTCTACGACTACGTCGATGCGCGCGGCTTTCCCGTGACGATCACGCCCGCGGGTGTGGTCGTTGACCGGGTACCGGAGCGGGGAGAATAGCTCGTTGTGAGCATCCTCTCGCTGGCCCTAACGCGCCGCTGGCTGGGTTGGTTGGCGTTCACGACGGTCTTCGCAACCGTGTGTGTGGGTCTCGCCCAGTGGCAGTGGGCACGCCGCGTCGAGGCCGTCGCCGAGATACGCGTTGTTGCTCAGAACTGGGATGCCGCGCCCGTGGCTCTGCGTGAGGTTCTCCCGGGTGACGCCCTGCTCGACCCCGCTGCGGAGTGGACGCCCGTCGCCCTGGAGGGTGAATACCTCGTCGAGCAGCAACTTCTTGTCCGTAACAGGCCACTCACGGGCCGCCCCGGCTTCGAAGTGCTCACTCCCCTGCTCCTGGACACGGGCGAGATTGTCATCGTGAACCGCGGCTGGTTGCCCACGGGCGAGGAGCAGGACTCACCCGATGTCGTACCGATGCCGCCCAGCGGCACCGTCGAGGTCATTGCTCGCCTCAAGCCTGGCGAACCAACCATTGCTGGCCGGGGAGCCCCCGACGGACAGATCGCAACCATCAATCTTCCCGAGCTCGCCGATCGTATTGATGGTGGAACGGTGATCACGGGCGCGTACGGGTTGCTCGATTCAGAGTCTCCGGCTCCCCCTGAGCGCCCGACAGCCGCGTTACGCCCCGCGCCCGACGAGGGTCCGCACCTGAGCTACACCTTCCAGTGGTACTTGTTCGCCCTGCTTGGGTTCATTGGCTTCGGGTGGGCCCTGCGACACGAGCACCGAGCACTCCGGGCAGAAGAAACCGGTGTTCCGATCGAGCCCCGAAAACGCCGCCGGCCCACTGACGCCGACATCGAAGACGAGATTCTCGATGCCAGCTCGACTCGCAGCACCTAAGCGAGCGAGATGAGTTCGGCATAGTCCGCCGTCCAGAGGTCTTCCACGCCGTCCGGCATGATGAGCACACGCTCGGGGTTGAGTGCGGAGACAGCGCCCTCATCGTGGCTCACGAGCACGACTGCTCCCGAGTAGCTCGCGAGAGCTCCGAGAATCTCTTCGCGGCTTGCCGGGTCAAGGTTGTTCGTGGGCTCGTCGAGCAGCAAGAGGTTGGCTTTTGACACGACGAGCGTCGCGAGCGAGAGACGCGTTTTTTCTCCGCCGGAGAGCACACCCGCGGGCTTTTGCACGTCATCACCGATGAATAGGAACGATCCCAACACGCTGCGTGCCTCACGCTCGGTGATCGACTCGCTCGCGCTCATCATGTTCTCGAGCACGCTGCGCTTGACGTCGAGGGTCTCGTGCTCTTGGGCGTAGTACCCCACACGCAGGCCGTGACCGGGTTCGATGGCGCCCGTGTCGGGAGCATCCACCCCTGCAAGAATACGCAGCAGGGTGGTCTTTCCGGCGCCGTTGAGCCCCAGGATGACGACCTTCGACCCGCGGTCGACGGCGAGATCGACTGCCGTGAAGATCTCCAGCGAGCCATAGCTCTTCGAGAGGTTGTGGGCCTGAAGCGGAGTTTTGCCGACGGGCGCAGGTTCCGGAAAACGCAGCTTGGCCACACGGTCGACCGCGCGCACCTCATCGAGCCCTGCGAGCATCTTCTCGGCGCGCGCGACCATCTGGTGCGATGCCGCGGCCTTCGAGGCCTTGGCGCCGAACTTTGCCGCCTGCAGCTGCAACGAGGTCGCCTTCTTCTCGACGTTGGCGCGCTCTTTCTTGCGACGCTCTTCGTCGGCTTCGCGCTGGCGCAGGTAGTTCTTCCAGCCCATGTTGTAGATGTCGATCACGGTGCGATTGGCATCGAGGTAGAAGACGCGGTTGACGGTCTCTTCGACGAGGTGCACATCGTGGCTAATGACGATGAATCCGCCCTGATAGGCCTTCAAGAAGTCGCGCAACCAGACGACCGAGTCGGCATCGAGGTGGTTGGTCGGTTCGTCAAGAATCATCGTCTCGGCATCGCTGAACAGGATGCGGGCGAGCTCGATGCGGCGGCGCTGACCGCCCGACAGGGTGCTGAGCGGCTGGCTGAGGATGCGATCCGGAAGACTCAGGTTGCTCGCGATCGCAGCCGCCTCTGCTTCTGCCGCGTATCCGCCGAGCGCGTGGAACCGGTCAGTGAGCCGCCCGTACTGCGCCATAGCCTTCTCGGCCACGGCGGGGTTGCTGCTCCCCATGTCGATCGAGGCGCGCTCCATGTCGATGACGATCTGGCCGAGGCCACGGGCATCGAGAATGCGGGTTCTCGCAAGTTGCTCGGGGTCACCCGCGCGCGGGTCTTGGGGCAGGTAACCGATTTCGCCCGTGCGCGTAATCGTTCCGCCCGTGGGCTGGCCCTCACCCGCGAGGGCGCGCGTCATGGTCGTCTTGCCGGCACCGTTGCGGCCGACGAGACCGACTTTGTCGCCCTTGTCGACGCGAAACGACACGTTTTCCATGAGCAGGCGCGCCCCGACGCGAATCTCGAGGTCTTGCACAGCGAGCACAGCGAACGTCCGTTTCTTTAGTGGGTTTCGACCACCACGCCGACGGGGTGCCAGCCCGATAGTCTAACCCTGTCCCCCGCACCCGACTTCTCGTAAGGAAGCCCCCGTGTCGATCGCCGCCACTCCGCTCGTCCGCCCCACGCTCATTGACCGCGTCGTCACCCGCACGTGGGTGAGCGACATCGCCTTGGTTGTTGCCGGCAC
>JBJOPU010000241.1:0-3019 GCA_046050505.1 Actinomycetota bacterium | reverse complement strand
AGCGAGGGCGCTGCGGAGGGCGCGCGACGCCCGGGCGGCGAGGACGAGGGGCATGACGGCGGTGCCGTCGTCCAGCAGGGCATCCGCCCCCACAACGCCCTCAGGAGCGCGACGCTCACCCCCAACGAGCACCGAGCGCCCGGCGCTGCGGTCATCGAGTTCGACGAGAGCGCGCGCTTCGGCCGCAGCCAAGAGTGCGGCAAAAGGCGCGAGCGACTCGGTGGCGCGCGGGCGTGGCGGGAGCACGATGACGGGGGGCGTCGGAATGTCGGTGGCATCGCGAAAAAGCACCGGATGCTCCGCCGAAGCGCGGCGCGACATTCGTCGGGCCATTCCGCACCTCCCGCGCATCCGAGCCGTCGATGCCGACGAGTCTATCGAACACATGTTCGAGAGTGGATGCGAACTACGGCTGCCCGTCCGTGCCCGTCAGCAGCCCAACGCGCGCGAGTTGCTCGGCCAAGCCAGCTCCATCGGGAGCCCACACCCACGGCGCCGAGCCCGGCAACACGGCGTCATCGTCGAGGTGACTGCGACCTCCGGCGAGCACGGCCTCTGGAGTCGATAGTTGCCGAATGGCGACCGCCGCGACATTGTCGGGGAATTCCGCTTCAAACGCGCGATAAATCGCTTCGTCATGTTGCCCATCGTCGCCGATGAGAACCCACCGAATGTGGGGAAACTCTCGTGCGAGCCGAGCGAGACTCTCGCGCTTGTGTTGTTGACCGCTGCGAAAGAGCCGATCGTGCGTCGGTCCCCAGTCGGTGAGCAGCATCGTGCCGGAGGGGTAGAGGTGACGGCTCATGAACCGGTCGAGCGTCGGCGCCACGTTCCAGGCGCCGGTGGACAGGTAGATGACGGGTGATCCCTGGTGTTCGCGCGCGAGTCGCTCGAGGAGAACAGCCATACCCGGAACCGGGCGGCGGGCGTGCTCGTCGAGCACGAAGGTGTTCCATGCGGCCAAGAAAGGGCGGGGCAAGGCCGTGACCATGACCGTGTCGTCGATGTCGCTGACGATGCCGATGCGAGCATCCGGATCAACCACGAAGATGCGAGCGGTCACGGCGGCGGAGCCCGTCGCCTGCAGCGTGATGGTGCGCACCCCCGGAGCGAGGTCCACTTCGAGATCGACGTCGACGACACCGCCGCGGTCGGCGTTGACGGTGAACTCGCGGTCGCCTGCCGTGATCGTGACGGCGCAATCGGCGACGGGGATGCTCACAAAGCTCCGCCAGCCCCGAATCGTGGTGGGGGTGGGCCGTGAAGAGTCGGTGCGCGCGAGCAATACGCGACACAGCACGCGCACGAAACCGGTGCCGCCGTATCCGCTGTACGGAATGACCACGGGCTGGAGGCCTCGGCGACGGCCGCGCTTTTCGCGCATGCGGTGAAAGCGATCTTCCGTCGCGACCGCCCGACGTGCCCAGGGTGCGCGAGGCGTGATCGCGGGGCTGTCGCTCGTGGCCGGCACGCGTCCAGTGTGTCAGACGCAGGTGCGGGAGGCGTGGCGAGAGGCGTGGTCAGAGAGGCCATGTGGAGTCGGGGTGAACAGATCTGTCCACTGTTTGCGGCATTCGCAAGTCGAATATGAAGTCATAATAAACATCGCGCCAACGCGTGATTCGCTCACATCGAGGAGTACGCTGGCCGCGTCGAAAGGGAACACCGTGAACGTCATTGACTCCAATACGGCACTGCTCAGCACCTCAGCGCTCATTCGCAATGAGCCGGTTCAGGCCCGCAGTACTGCGCGTCTTGCGACTTTGCTCGACTCGGCCGCGGCCGTGATCGACGAGATCGGCTATGAGCGTTTGACGACCGCGATGGTCGCCGAGCGTGCCGGAGCCTCCATCGGCACGGTGTATCGCTACTTTCCCGACCGCATCGCCGTGTTGCAGAGCCTGGCGGCGCGAAACTCCGAGCGCTTGCTCGGCAGCATCGCACACGAGCTTGCCGCGGGCCGCCACGCTTCGGCGACGGATGCGGTGCTCGCGGTCGCGCACGCCACAGCCGAGCTCTTCCGCACCGAGCCGGGCTACCGCTCGGTGCGCGTCGGCGATGTGCTCGACCTGCTCCCGCCGCACACGGACGCCACGGCCAACGCTGTCGTGGCCGACACCGTCACTGACGCGCTCGTGGCCGGCTACGGCGTGACCGATAGTGCCGAGGTGCGCCTTGCCGTCGGCACGGCGATCGAGGTCATCGATGCGCTCGTCGCGCGCGCGTTTGCGCGCTCGGCGCAGGGTGACACGCGTTTGCTCGCTGAAGCTGACCGCGCCGTTCGTGCGGTTCTTGCCGGTCGCCTCTGATCGTTCCGCGTTCGGGCGGTCACGTACCGTTGACCGCCCGTTGTCGCCATCTGGAGAACTGCCCAGAATGTAAGGATTTCGGAATACCTTCTGCTCTGAATGCTGTTTGACTGAGCATGCGCTGAGCGCGTGCAATGCTGACAGCGGCAGAGAAGAGAGCACCGTGATCGAGTTCCGCTCCATCTCCAAGAGATTCGACGACGGCACCCTTGCCGTCGATGAGTTCAGTGTCGTCATTCCCAGCCGCAAGACGACCGTGCTCGTGGGCTCGAGCGGCTCAGGCAAGACGACGTTGTTGCGCATGATCAATCGCATGGTCGATGCGACCAGCGGTGAGCTCGAGATCGACGGCGAAAACGTGTCGACGATTGAGCCCGTGCAGTTGCGGCGCCGGATCGGCTACGTCATGCAAAACTCTGGGCTCTTGCCGCACCGTCGGGTGATCGACAACATCGCCACAGTTCCCCGACTCAACGGGGTGCCCAAGAAGCACGCTCACGCGCGAGCGCTCGAACTCATGGACACCGTGGGGCTCGACCGCGACATGGCGGAGCGGTACCCCGCGCAACTCTCGGGTGGCCAGCAGCAGCGCGTCGGCGTTGCGCGAGGCCTCGCGGTTGATCCCAACATCTTGCTCATGGACGAGCCTTTTGGCGCCGTCGACCCCATCGTGCGCGCCGATCTTCAGCAAGAACTCCTGCGCCTGCAGC
>JBJOPU010000240.1:0-3037 GCA_046050505.1 Actinomycetota bacterium | reverse complement strand
TTAGGCTCGACCGGGTTAGATCCAGGGGGAATTTCGTGTCACGGTACGTCTATCTCGTTCGTCACGGCGAGCAGCAAGATGCAGAGCACGGGCTTCCCGATGGACCGTTGAGCGGGCGTGGTCAGCGCCAAGCCCAAGCGATCGCCGAACGCTTGAGCGGGGTTCCGTTCGCGAGTGTGCACACCTCGCCCCTCCAGCGAGCGGTCGAGACAGCTCGACTCATGACCGAGCGCATGCCAGCGATCGAGCCACAACTCTCGGCTCTGTTGATGGACTGCATTCCCGCCGGGCCGTCGCCTGACATGCCGCACGCTTTTGAGCCGTTCTTCGGGGGAGTCACGCCCGAAGAAATCGCCGCGGGAGAAGCGCAAATGGCCGATGCCACGGCAGAGTGGCTGTCGCCCTCGCGTGATGATCGACATGACCTCCTCATCACGCACAACTTCGTCATCGCGTGGTTCGTGCGCGAAGTCTTCGGCGCCCCCGCATGGCGGTGGATGGGTGTCAATCAAGCGAACTGTGGGCTCACGATCATTCGAGTTCGCACCGCCAAGCCGCCCGTGCTCGTGACGCACAACGACTTAGGGCACTTGCCCGCCGAACTGCGCACGGGGCTCCCGGTCGATCAACCCTTCTAGGCCTCTTGTGCGAGAGCGAGTCGCTCGAGCCGTCGGCGCGTGGCCGTAAGGCTGGAGGATTCGGCGCCGAGAAGAAGGCGCATCCACGACAATGCGAGACCCGTGAGGGTGATGGCCGGCCACCACGGGCGGCGCAGTCCGAGCAGCTCGCGATAGGTCGCTGGCAGCGATGCCACCGCTCCCGCGAACAGTACGCGGTACGCCGGGCCGACCCCGCGGCCGAGGGGTGGATTCTTGAGCCATCGCACGGCCTCATCGACGCGTTCGTCGCGGCGCAGCACAGGCAGGTACGCCGCAATCGCGGCGTCGAGTTCGGCACGCGTGCGGGGAGGACGCGTCATGCCCATGAGCTCGCCCGCTGTCGCCCACTCGCGGACGTACTGGTCGGAGCCGCCGGGATCGCGACCGCCCCACGTTTCATGACTGCCAATAAAGGCATCGGCGAAAACACAGTGCACCCAGCCGATGAGGTCGGCATCGTCGGCCGAGTATTGCCGCACGACGCCGTCGGCGCCGACGTAGTCACCGTGCACGCGCTCATGCAGTCGCGACACCCACGCACACGCCGCCGTCGATTGCTCGCGATCGGCGAAGGTTGTCGTCAGAACCCAGCGCACGGTGCCCGCCAGGCGACCGAGAGGGTCGTCGCGGTAGCGCGAGTGATCGTGCACGCCCGCCATCGCGCCGGGGTGCAAGGTTTGCATGAGCAGTGCGCGGATGCCCGCAACGACGGTCGGAATGCCGCTGTGTACCTCCCACACAGCTGAGCCCGGCCCGAACCAGCCCTCGTCGTCTCCGGTCTCGAGTGCGCGCACCCACTCCGGGGTTCCGTTGGCGTCGCCCGAGAACATCACGAGGATCCGAGCTCGGGCGCGGGTGACGATGGCCGGGCGCTGCATGGTGCGACTGTCGCACACGCCACTGTGCCGTTTTCGTGAGCGGGCTGTGAACCGCGCGGGGCGAGTGGAGAAAATACCCCAGGGGGTATATTGTGACGTCATGTCTTCCCCCCGAACCTTTGTCATTGTGGGTGGCGTCGCTGGCGGTATGTCGGCCGCCACTCGACTTCGTCGCCTCGACGAACACGCGCAGATCATCGTGCTTGAGCGCGGCGCACACGTGTCGTTCGCGAACTGTGGTCTTCCGTACCATGTGGGCGGCGTCATCGCCGATCGCGGTGCGCTCATTCTTCAGACTCCCGCCTCGCTCGGCGCGCGGTTCACCCTCGACGTGCGGGTGCGCACCGAGGCAATCGCCATTGATCCTGCGGAGCGCACGGTGAGCATCCGCGATCTCGCGTCGGGAGTCGAGCAGCAATTGCACTACGACGCGCTCGTGTTGAGCCCGGGAGCTTCGCCTCTGCGCATCCCGATTCCCGGTGCTGAACGCGGGTTTGTCTTGCGTGACGTGACCGATATGGACGCGATCATTGCCGCGGCGACGGATGCCCGCCGCGTGGTCGTCGCTGGCGCCGGCTTCATCGGCCTCGAGCTGGCCGAGAATCTGCGACACCGGGGCCTGGAGGTCGCCGTCGTCGAGATGCTGCCCCAGGTGCTGCGGCCATTCGACCTCGAGATGGCGCACCTCGTTGCCGAACGCCTGAGAGAGAACGGCGTCGAGCTGCACCTGGGTACGACGCTCAGCGGCATCGAAGCCGACCACGTCGTGCTCAATGGCGGTGCAACGACCTTGCCCGCCGACCTTGTCGTGCTGTCAGTCGGGGTGCGACCCGAAAGCGGCCTCGCACGAGACGCCGGCCTCGCCCTCGACGCTCGTGGCTACATCGTCGTCGATGCCGAACAGCGCACGTCTAATCCCGCCATCTTCGCGGTGGGTGATGCTGTCGTGAAGCAGCGCTTCGACGGTGACCCCTCACCCGTGTGGCTGGCGGGGCTCGCCAATCGTCACGGCCGCCTCGCCGCCGATGTGATCGCAGGACGACCGCATGCGGCCGTGCCGGCGTTCGGCACCGCCGTCATCGGGGTGTTCGGCCTCACGGCCGCCGTGGTGGGCCGTTCTGAACGAGAGTTGCGTGACGAGGGTCGCGAGATCCGCGTCATTCACACCCACCCGATGAACCACGCCGGCTACTACCCGGGCGCCGAGCAGTTGTCGCTCAAGCTCATTGTTGACGCTCAGACAGATGCAATTCTCGGCGCGCAAGCGATTGGCGGCGGGGCTGACAAGCGCATTGACGTGATCGCAACGGCGATGGCCGGCGGCATTCCGGCGCGCGGCCTTGCGGATCTCGAACTCTCCTATGCGCCTCAATACGGCTCAGCGAAAGACCCGGTCAACATGCTTGGCTACGTCGACGACAACCTGCTCGACGGCGAAGAGAGCGTGCAGTGGCACGAACTCGACGAGCGCCTCGCGACGGGCTGGCGACTCATCGATGT
>JBJOPU010000239.1:0-3073 GCA_046050505.1 Actinomycetota bacterium | reverse complement strand
GGTCGACATCGAGCTCGGCGGAACCTCGGGTGGGCTCGGCCTCACCGATAAAGACGCCATCACGGGCATCAACGTGTCGATTCTGTTGCTCGCCGTGCACGGCTGGCTCTACGTGCTGTATCTCGCGTGCGACTTCGTGTTGTGGCGCACCGTGCGCTGGTCGTTCTTCCGGTTCTTGTGGATCGCCATGGGCGGCATCATCCCTTTCCTCTCGTTCTACTTCGAGCGCCGCGTGCCGCGCGACGTGAACGCGATCATCGCTGACCTGGAGGCCGCCGCATGAGCGACACCGCTCACCGCCCCGTGCTCGTCGTCGACTTCGGCGCGCAGTACGCACAGCTCATTGCGCGCCGTGTGCGTGAGGCCGGGGTCTATAGCGAGATCGTGCCGCACACCATCACGGCGGCCGAGGTCGCCGAGAAGAACCCCGCGGGCATCGTGCTGAGCGGTGGGCCGTCGAGCGTCTACGAGCCGGGTTCTCCGGCGCTTGACCCGGGCATCCTTCACCTGGGCCTGCCCGTCATGGGCATTTGCTACGGCTTTCAGGTCATGGCGCAACAGCTCGGTGGCGAGGTCGCCCGCACGGGTCGCCGCGAATACGGCGCCACGACGATGACGGTTCACGGCGACGGCGGCGCGCTGCTTGCCGGCCAGCCTGAAAGCCAAACGACGTGGATGAGCCACGGCGACTCGGTCGCTCGTGCCCCCGAGGGCTTCACCGTGCTCGCGTCGACGGCCGACACCCCCGTCGCCGCGTTCGCGAGCGACGAGCAGAAGATGTACGGCGTGCAGTGGCACCCGGAGGTCAAGCACTCGGAGTTTGGCCAGCGCGTGCTCGAGAACTTCTTGCACACCGCGGCGGGCATCCCCGCCGACTGGAACAGTGGCAACGTCATCGCCGAGCAGGTCGAGCGCATTCGTGCCCAGGTCGGTTCGGCCCGCGTCATTTGCGGACTCTCGGGCGGCGTCGACTCAGCTGTCGCGGCCGCGCTCGTACACGAGGCCGTCGGCGACCAGCTCGTGTGTGTGTTCGTCGACCACGGCCTGCTGCGGGCCGACGAGCGGCGCCAGGTCGAAGAAGACTACGTGGCCGCAACGGGCATTCGTTTGGTGACCGTGGATGCTCGCGAGCAGTTCATGACGGCCCTCGCCGGTGTCACCGACCCCGAGACGAAGCGCAAGATCATCGGCCGCGAGTTCATTCGCACCTTCGAGCAGGCCGCAGCCGACCTGGTTGCCGAGGCTCAGGATGCGGGCGGGGCCATCGAGTTTCTCGTGCAGGGCACTCTCTACCCCGACATCGTCGAATCGGGCGGTGGCTCGGGCACGGCCACGATCAAGAGCCACCACAATGTGGGCGGGCTTCCCGACGACCTGCAGTTCGCGCTCGTCGAGCCGCTGCGCACGCTCTTTAAGGACGAGGTGCGCGCGATCGGCCGC
The DNA here is from genome assembly GCA_046050505.1 of Actinomycetota bacterium. Taxonomy (GTDB): domain Bacteria; phylum Actinomycetota; class Actinomycetes; order Actinomycetales; family Microbacteriaceae; genus Microcella. The sequence continues at coordinate 1,633 of JBJOPU010000239.1, read as the reverse complement.
GAGCTCGGTCTGCCGGAGCCGATTGTCGCGCGGCAGCCGTTCCCCGGGCCGGGGTTGGGCATCCGCATTATTGGCGAAGTGACGTTTGAGCGGCTCGAGTTGTTGCGCGAGGCCGACGCGATCGTGCGCGCTGAGTTGACCGCCGCGGGCCTTGACGCCGAGATCTGGCAGTGCCCCGTCGTGCTGCTCGCCGATGTGCGCTCGGTCGGTGTGCAGGGCGATGGTCGAACCTACGGCCACCCCATCGTGCTGCGCCCCGTGTCGTCAGAAGACGCGATGACGGCCGACTGGACCCGCCTTCCCTACGACGTGCTCGCCCGCATCTCGAACCGCATCACGAACGAGGTCGCTGGCGTCAACCGGGTCGTGCTCGACGTCACGTCGAAGCCCCCGGGCACGATCGAATGGGAATGACCGCGCGTTAAGCGAAAGCCATTTTGGCGCGCTGGAGCTAAAGGCGAAGGCCATTTCTGGCCTTCGTGCGACGCCAGCGCCGAGCGCCGTCTCGGCGCTCGGGTCACATGTGCTCGCAGAGTGCGAACTTCCGCTGAACCAATGTGCCTCCCGCGGCACATGCCACAACCGGCACACAGCCCTCTCGACATTTCTTGTGTGAAACCCGTTTGACGTCAATACGGCTTCACACAAGAAAAACGCGCGTGCCGCTCGGTCGCCGGGCGGTCGGAGTTGTCGGCTCGCCCACGCCCACGCCCACGCTCACGCAGCCGGCCGAGCCGCCGCCCGTGCCGAGACGGGATGCTGCCGGAACTCAGAAAGGGCCGCCCCGAAGGGCGGCCCCATCCGTTCGCGCGTGACGCTGACGCGTCCGCGCGGCGAGCGCTACTCGCCGCGCAAGATCGCGAGCAGGCGCAGGATCTCGAGGTAGAGCCAGATGACGGTGACCATGATGCCGAAGGCGGCGGTCCAGCCGTACTTGGCGGGGGCGCCCCGCTGAACACCGGTCTTGACGGCGTCGAAGTCGAGCACGAGCGAGTACGCCGCGAGCAGGATCACGAAGACGCCGATCAAAACGCCCCACGGGATGCCGAACAGCGGGCTCGGGTCGCTGCGCAGGCCGAAGGCACTGTCGGTGACGCCGAAGATCATCAGGCCCATGTTGATGAGCGAGAAGACTGCATAGCCGACCATCGCAACGAGGAAGACCTGCGTCGCGCGCTTTGACGCACGGATCTTCCCACTCGCGAAGAGTGCGAGGGTCACCCCGACGACCGCGAAGGTGCCGATAACGGCCTGCGTCACGATGCCTTCCCACTGCGACTCGAAGAACATCGAGATGCCACCGACGAAGAGACCTTGCGCCGCCGTGTAGGCGAGGATCAAGGCCGGTGAGGGCTCCTTCTTGAAAATGTTGACGAGCGCGAGAACGAAGCCCACGATCGCGCCGGGAATCATGAGAACAGGAACAAACCAGCCGATCGCGGAGAACGCCAGCAGAACGACGAACGCGCCGACCGTCTTCTGGATCGTGTTCTCGTAGGTCATGCGGTCCATCTGGTCCGGCGTCGCCGCCGAGCGTGCGTAGAGCTCGTCCAGCTGCTGCGCTGACGGCTCCTGCGTCCACTGGATTGCCTTGGTGGCGCTCTGCGAGAATGCGGGGGAGTTCGAGAAAGCG
>JBJOPU010000238.1:0-3076 GCA_046050505.1 Actinomycetota bacterium | reverse complement strand
ACGAGCGCGTCGTCGCCCATGAGTCCTGCATACCGTTCGCCCAGAGCCACGCGAGCGGCGCCCGTCAGCGTTGCGATGTCGACAATCGCGTCGGGCCGCTCTTCGCTCGCAGCGGCGAGCCCGTCCGCCATCACGAGCCGCCCTTCGGCATCGGTGTTGAGAACTTCGACGGTGGTGCCCCCGCGAATGGTCAGCACGTCGTTGGGACGCATGGCGCTTGACGACGGCATGTTTTCTGCGAGGCAGAGCCAGGCGGTCAGTCGCACCGGAATCTGCAGTTGGGCAGCGGCGATGACCGCAGCGAGCGTCGTCGCTGCGCCGGTCATGTCGTATTTCATGCCCACCATGGCCGCGGCCGGCTTGAGCGACAGTCCGCCGGAGTCGAAGGTGATTCCCTTTCCGACGATCGCCAGGTGCTGATCGTCGCTGTCGCGCCGATAGCGCATCACGAGAAGCCGAGGGGTGCGCGCGGAGCCCTGGCCGACACCCAGAATTCCGCCGAACCCGCCCGCAGCAAGTTCGTCGGGGCCGAGCTCGTCGAACTCGATCGGCAGCCCCTCGGCCGCCGCGCGCGCACGCTCGACAAAAGATGCGGGGTAGAGGTCATTCGGGGGAATGTTGACGAGGTCACGCACGAGAGCCACGGCATTCGCGGTCGCGGCGGCGGCCCGTGCCGATCCTTCGGCGCCGGCCACGGCCGTCGCGACGGTGACCTCGGTCGTTGCTGGTGCCGGCTCGCTCGAGCGGTAAGCCGTGAAACGGTAGCTGCCCATCGCCGCACCTTCGAGCACGGCTTGCACGTCAGCGGGGCTCGTCGTCGGAAAGGCGAACGCCACGCGGGCAACGCTGCTGAGTGCCCGGGCGGCAGTGCCGGCTGCCGAACGCAGAGCCTCGGCCGTGAGAGACGTGCGACCCAGACCGATAACGAGCACGCTCGTGGCCGCGACACCTTCCGGCGCTGGCAGGCGCGCCGTTTCGTCGACGGCGCCCGTGAGACCGAGCATCCGCAGCCCCGTCCCCAAGGTTGCGAGCGGACCCGACTCGATGCCAACGATTCCCACCCCGTCATCGCCCGCGGGGGCAATGCCCACGACGAGAACGTCGGCTTCTAGGTCGGCGGGGGCATGGGGTGAGACGACGAGCGCGGGCACAGGCATGCGCGTCATGTTAGCCGCGCTCGGCTGGGGGTGTCTCTCGCCGATGTTCGCTCTCGGCACGCTCCGACCTGGCGGTGTGTTCTGCGGCGCGACCTAGCATGGAGTCATGCATAATCCGGCTGACCTGTACTCCGTCACGATGACGGAGGGCGAGGTGCCGCGCGACCTCCCGCTGGTGATCGGTCTCACCGGCTTCGTCGATTCGGGCGGTGCCGTCGCGCAGGTCTCGGAGTATTTGCTCGATGAGCTCGACCATCGTGAGGTGCTCGTTTTCGACAACGACGCTTTGCTCGACTATCGCGCTCGGCGTCCGATCATGGTCTTCGAAGAAACGCGCATCACGGAGTATCGCCGCCCTGATCTGGCCTTGCGCCTGGCACACGACGAAATCGGCACTCCCTTCTTGCTCCTGACGGGATACGAACCCGACTTTCAGTGGGAACGATTTGTGGATGCCCTTCTTGGCATCATCGCGCGCTACGGGGTCGCCTCCACGACGTGGGTGCACGCCATCCCGATGCCTGTTCCGCACACGCGGCCGATCGGCGTCACCGTGAGCGGTGCCCGCGAAGAGCTCATTGAAGCCCTCTCGGTCTGGCGGCCGAGCACGCAGGTTCCTGGCAACGTGTTGCACTTGCTCGAGTATCGGCTGACCGAGTCACGTCACCCGATCGCCGGCTTCGTGTTGCTCGTGCCGCACTACCTCGCCGACACCGAGTTTCCGGCGGCGGCGGTTACCGCCCTCGAAAGCATCACGGCGGCGACAAGCCTTCTTTTTCCGACCGATCGCTTGCGCGCCGAAGGTCGAGAGTTCTTGGCGAAGATCGAAACGCAGGTGGAGGGCAATAGCGAACTCGCGCGCCTCGTGACGTCGCTCGAAGAACGCCACGACAGCTACATGGAAGACAACCCGCTTCGCTCGCCGTTGACCGATGAAGATGGCGAGTTGCCCAGCGCCGATTCGATTGCTGCCGAGCTCGAGAAGTTCTTGGCCTTCCGGCAAGCGGCCGATGACGACGAGACTCCCTAGCGTCGTCGCGCTCAGCCAGGACTGAGCCCGTGGATTCTCGCCGCGCCTGGGCGGTGCTCGTCGTCGCGACCCTGGCCTACGTCGTTGGTGTTCTGCAGCGATCGAGCATGGGGGTCGCGACGGTCGCGGCGACCGAACGATTTGCGATCGACGCCACGGCCCTGTCGACCCTCGGTGTGGTGCAGCTTCTCGTCTACGCGATTTTGCAGATACCCGTCGGCGTCATGGTCGACCGGTTCGGCCCGCGGCTCTTGATCGTGACGGGTGCGGCAACCATGGCCGCGGGGCAAGTGTTGGTGGCATTCGCCGACGAGCTCCCGCTCGCCCTGGTGGGGCGCGTGCTCGTCGGAGCGGGCGACGCCATGACGTTTATCTCGGTGCTGCGGTTGCTTGGCGCGTGGTTCTCGCCCCGGCGCTTGCCGCAACTCTCGCAGTGGGTTGGCACCCTGGGGCAAGCGGGTCAACTTCTCTCGGCGATCCCCTTTGCCCTCGTGCTGCAGCTGAGCGGCTGGACGACGGCGTTTGCCACATCCGCCTCGCTCTCGGTGCTGGCGGTCATCGCCGTGCTGGTGGCGGTGACGGATGCTCCCGCCGGGGTCTCGGCACAACGCTCAAGCTCGCTCCGCACCGCGCTCGGCAGCCTGCGCGAAAGCCTGCGGCACCCCGGCACACGCCTGGGGTTTTGGGCGCACGCGGCCACGCAATCGAGTGGCGCCATGCTTGCGCTGCTGTGGGGTTTTCCGATGCTGTCGATCGGGCTCGGTTATGGGCCCGCGCTCGCGTCAGCGATGTTGGCCGGCATGGTTGTGGTCGCCGCCATCGCCGGGCCGATTATCGGTCTGCTGTCGGCACGTTTTCCGTTTCGGCGGTCCAACGTCGTCTTGGGCAT
>JBJOPU010000237.1:0-3082 GCA_046050505.1 Actinomycetota bacterium | reverse complement strand
CCGCTGGTGCATCGCCGTGCGCAGGGGCGCGTGTAACAGGCCGCCGCGCACCCGCTCGGCCTCGAGCTCGATGATGCCGTCGCGGCCCTCGAGGCTCCAGTGCACGTAGGTGTCGTCGATCTCGAGGCGGCGCTCGCGGGCGCGGCTGTAGGTGGTCCAGCGGTGCAAACGGCCGCTGTGCTGCAGGCCCACGATGAAGCCGCGAAATGCGCGCCCGAGCCACGGGATGATCGCGACCGACCCGATGAAGCTCGCCTCGGGGTCTGCGTCGATGTGGTTGCTGGCCATCCAGACATAGCCGGCCGGAAACGCCTGGCCCCAGTCTTTCTCGATGTAGCCGCGGCCACCCTCGAAACTCTGCGGCGTGCCCTCGACGTTCAGCTCGCCGCTCAGCCCGTGGCCGAACGAGACGATGCCGTGAAAGCACTCCATGAAGGGCACCATGCCGTACCAGCCCATGATGCCGGGCTCGCGCAGCGTCACCGGCCAGGGCTGCAATTCGGACGTGTACCGGATGCTCCCCCGCAGCTGCGGCAGGTCAAGCGTCACCCCGCTCGGGCTGAAGGTGTTGCCGCCCACGCGCACGTCAAAGCGATCGCTCGCGGCCTCGAAGTCAGAGACCTCGAAGCGGTGGTACCAGCTGCGCCCGCTCAAGCCGTCGAGCACTTGCACGAAGGCCTCATCGCGGGTTCCTTCGGCTTCGGCGAGCCCGCGGAACACGCCCGGAATCACCGCCCACCGCTGCGACAAGTCAGCCGACACGAGCTTGATGTACCAGCCCTCAAAGTAGCCGCGGCGCACACCGCGCCCGTGGAAGGCTTCGGGGTGCTGCACCCCGCGAACGTAGTCAACAGGAGTGCGCATGGGGTCACTGTAGGCCGGTGCGCTGGGCGGCGCCAGCGGCACTAGCCTGGGTCGGTGATCGTCGGCCTTGGCACCCTGCTCAACATCGTCACCATCGTGGTCGGAGCCGCCATCGGCGTGCTCATCGGCAACCGGCTTCCCGAGCGCACCAACCGCGTCGTCACCGACGCCCTGGGCCTCATCACGATCGTGCTCGGCGGACTCAACCTCGTTTCGCTCACCGACAGCGCGTTCGTCGGCGCGGTTGGCGCCGGCGGCACGTTCTTGGTCGTCATCGGCGCGCTACTCATCGGCAGCATCGTCGGATCCCTGGCGGGCATCGAGCGTCGGCTCGAGGGCTTCGGGGGCTGGCTGCAAGACCGGTTGATGCGGCGCGGGCGGCGCGGAGCATCCGTCGCCGACGCGCCGTTGGCCGACAGCCTCGTGGATGCCCCGCTCACCCTCACCGCCCGCGAAAAGTTCATCAACGGCTTCGTCGACGCCTCGCTCGTGTTCGCCATCGGCCCGCTCGCGATTCTCGGAGCGTTTCAAGACGGCACGGGTCAGGGCATCGACCAGCTCGCCCTCAAGTCAACGCTCGACGGCTTTGCCTCGATCGCCTTCGCGGCATCGCTCGGCTGGGGCGTCGCGTTCTCGGCGATTCCCGTGGGCATCTGGCAGGGACTGCTCACCGTGCTCGCGTTCGCGCTCGGCTCTGTCATGTCGGGCGCGGCGATCGCCGCTCTCACCGCGACGGGAGGCGTGCTGCTGCTCGGCGTCGGCCTGCGCTTGCTCAACCTGCGCGCCGTGGCCGTGGCCGACATGCTGCCTGCGCTCATCGTGGCGCCGCTGCTCACCGTGGGAGTCGCGGCACTGCTCGGCAACTAGCCGTGCCAGTTCAATCGACGACGTTGGTGAGCTTGTCGGTCTCGTAGTCGAGCGGGCCGCCCGCGGACTCGACGGGGTAGCCCTCGCGCGCCCAGTACTCGAAGCCGCCGAGCATCTCTTTCACGGGCACGCCCAGGCGAGCGAGTTCGAGCGCGCCTTTTGCGCCGCCGTTGCAGCCCGGCGACCAGCAATAGACGACGACCGGGATGCCCTCGCCGAGCTCCGCGACCCGCTCAGCCAATTGCTGCCGCGGGATGTGCAGTGCCCCCACCGCATGCCCTTGATCCCACGCGGCCTGCCCGCGCACGTCGACGAGGTGAAACACCTCACCGGCTTGCCGCGCAGCCCACACGTCGGAGGCGTCGGTTTCGACCGCGAGCTTCGCGGCGTAGTGCGCGGCCGTGGTCGGCGAGTCGGCGAAGGGCCCGAGTGCGCTGCTCATGCGGCGACCGCCGCGGCCGCTGCTGACTCCGCGGGTGCCGCCTCTTCCGTGAGCGCGTTGATGTACCGAATGAAGATGGCGATCCACGCGAAGATGATCGCGAACGCCACAAGCTCGTAGGCCGTGAGGTTGAAGTACTGCACGGGGTAGAACAGCAGCGCCCCCACGATGAGCGCGGCGGCGAACGCGAAGCTGACGATGAAGAAGCGGCCCGGCAAACCGGTGAGCCACCACGGCGAGGCGAACAGCAGCACGAGAAACGCCACGGCCATGCCGATGGCCGACGTGTTGTGCAGCAGGATGCTGAACGACAGCGGAAAGATGCCGACGCACGAGAGCATGACGCCCATGACGACGAACACGATCGAGACGGTGCGCGGCGCGTGCGCCTTCTTCAGCACACCGCGGTCGACGAGCACCTGCAGGTCGCGCTGCAAGTAGAGCGCGAAGGTCGTCACCAAGAACCCGGCGATGATGAGCGTGAGGTTGAAGAGGCTGCTCGAACGGTCACCGAAGGTGCCGAGTTGGCTGAAGTGGTACTCCCACCAAGCCGGATCACTCGCGGTCGCCATCGCCGTGATCGTGCCGAACGTCATGAAGAGCACGAGCAGACTCGAGAGCTTCGGAGTCGTAATCGACGAGACCGAGATGTAGATCCAGTAGCCGGCGAGGGCCGTGACGGTGGCCATGGCGATCGTCGTGAAGGGAGCATCCAGCACCACGCCCTGAAAGCTGCGCTGCAGCAACAAGAACGTCGCGATGGCCGCGAGCACCGCGAGCACCGAGTGCACGAGGGCGACCGAGGTGGCGTCGACGATGAACTTCCAGGGCTTGAGCTCGAGGCGCCACTGCTGGCCGAGCACGCTACGGCTGCGCCAGTAGCCCACATAGGCGACGATGACGCCCGCG
>JBJOPU010000236.1:0-3096 GCA_046050505.1 Actinomycetota bacterium | reverse complement strand
CGTCGGCGGCTGCAGCGACGAGCAGTTCGAGACAGAGCGCGCGGTCGACCGTCGTTAGTTGCGATACAGCGAGGTCGCCACCGGCCGCCAGCGCGAACCGCGCAGAGCCGCGCACATCACCGAGGGCGACGAGCCCGAAGGCAGCAAGCAAAAAGCAGCCCCGGGTGAGGTAGTCGCGAGGGGCCGTGGTCGATGCGAGGAGCGAATCGGCGAGCGCGCGCACCTGAGCACGCTCCGCCGCATTGCCGCGCACGAGAATCTCCGTCGCCAGTCGCAGCTGGTTCGGCAAAACTTCCGTGCAGGGTGGCAATAGCGCGAGGGCGTCGATTGCTTCGGCGACCCGGCCTCGAAAGGTCAGCACGCGCACCCGCAAAACACCGAGGATCACGCCGAATGGATGCGCCGTTCCGTTGCGCTGGAGAAAGCTGGTGAGCGCGACGGGCTCACGCGGCAGCGCCCGCTCGGCGAGGTGCAGTCGAGCGCTCGCGATGGCCGCCTCAGCGACGAGGTACTGGGCAAACAGCGCCAGGTCGTCCTCGGTCTCGGCCAGCAGGAGGTCGAGGTCAGGAAGCGCCTCGACGGCATCGAGTAGTGGATCGCCGTGCGGGGCGACCGTCGCCGCCCAGCCGCCGGCGAGGCCCTCGTCGAACGGACGCCCCGACTGTGCGAGCGCCCGGGCCGCCCGGGCTGTGGCGAGCAGCACCAGGTCTTCGTCGCCGTACTGCGCGAGCGCGGCATCCGCCCGAATCGCCGCCTCGTCGAATCGTGCTGACATGAAGAGCGCGAAGCTTTCCAGTGCGAGCAGATAGGGATCAGCGGAGCCGAGACTCGTTTCGAACGCCTCTCGGCAATATGCAGCTGCCCGGTCTGGATCGGAGGCAACGAGCGCGTCGAGCACGACCGCCAGAGCCTCGCGCCGCGTCATCTCGACGCCGACTGACGACGTGAGGTGGGCGGCAGTGGTGCCGCTTCACGGATGCGCTGGCAGCGCGGGCAGAAGTGTGAGCCGCGGTTCATGAACTGCTCGCGCACGATCGGGCGCTCGCAGCGCGGGCACGGCTTGCCCTGCTGGCCGTAGGCGCGCAGCGAGTGGCTGAAGTAGCCCGAGGCTCCGTTGACGTTGACGTATTGCGCGTCGAAGCTCGTGCCGCCCTCGTCAAGCGCGCGGCGCAGCACGATGCGCACCTCCTCGAGCAACTCGCGTGCCTTGCGCGTCGAGAGCGTCTCCGTCGGCTGGTCGTAGTGCACGCGTGCCGCCCACAGCGCTTCGTCGGCGTAGATGTTGCCGATGCCGCTCACGAGCGTCTGGTCGAGCAGCGCGCGCTTGACCGTCGTGCGCTTGCCCTGCAGGCGGCGCAGAAACGCGCGCTCATCGAAGGCGGGGTCGAGCGGGTCACGCGCAATGTGGGCAACCTGGCTCGGGATGCTCGCGAGCGGCAACCCGTACCCCGCCGCCGCGCCGTCGCGCGTCGACAGCAGCGCATCCACGGCCATCGACCCGAAGATGCGCTGGTCGACAAAGTCGACCCGCAGCGGGCCGTGCAGTGGATGCGTCAGCGAGAACCTGATGCGCGTGAGCGCCGCGGTCTCGGCCGCAGGGTCACGCAACAACACTTGCCCGCTCATTCCGAGGTGGGCGACGAGCGCTTCGGCAGGAGCATCCGTCGACGAATCACGACCCGAACCAAAGGGCTCAATCGGCACCCACAGAAACTTGCCGCGCCGAACCGCTCCGCGCAGCCGCGCGCCCGTGAGGCGTTCGATGAAGTCTTCGGCGGGGCCGTCGTGTCGTTTGAGCGAGCGTTCGTCGAGCACCTCGACGGCGTCGATCGTGGCTCCCGAGACAGCCGGGTGCAGGCCGTGGCGCACGACCTCGACTTCAGGCAGCTCGGGCACGGTGGCGTCAGCGCCGCGCTTGCAATACAGTGCACGCTTCGAGCGCGGCGGCCATCTCGGCGTGCTTCTTGCTCGTGCCTTCGCCCGTGGCGATGGCGTCGGCGGCGATCATGACCGTGGCCGTGAAGACCTTCGAGTGGTCGGGGCCGTTGTCGGTGATGGCATAGACGGGCGCGGCAATGCCGAGTGCCGCGGCGAGTTCTTGCAGGGCCGTCTTCGGGTCCATGGCCGTGCCGAAACGATCAGGGTCAGCCATGAGCCCATTGACGAGGCGTAGCACGAGGGCAGTCGCCTCGTCGGCGCCGCGGTCGAGATAGGTGGCGCCGATGAGCGCTTCGACCGTGTCGGCGAGAATCGACGACTTGTCGCGGCCACCCGTGTGCTCTTCGCCCTTGCCGAGCTTGAGGTGCTCGCCGAGGCCGATCGAGCGCGCCACTTCGGCGAGAGCCGCCGACGAGACGAGCGAGGCCCGACGCTTGGCGAGGTCGCCCTCGGGCAGGTCGGGGTAGCTCTCATAGAGCATGACCGTCACGGCCTGGCCGAGAATCGAGTCGCCCAAGAATTCGAGGCGCTCGTTCGTGGCAGCGCCGCCGTGCTCGTAGGCCCACGAGCGGTGCGTGAGCGCCAGTTCGAGCAATTCGGGCGCGACTGTTACCCCGAGCTCGCGCTCGAGGGCAGAACGATCATCTGACGGCGTCATGCCGACAGCGAGATCAAACGTCGGCGACCTTGCGGCCCTTGTACTCCATGTACAGGGGCGTGCCGGCGGAGTCTTCGACCACCTTGGCGCGGTGCGGAAGGCTGTAGACAACCTTGCCGTTCTCGACGGTCTTCACGAGGGTCGGCACAGACGCCTTCCACTGCGAGCGGCGCGAGTTCGTGTTCGAACGCGACATCTTCCGCTTGGGAACAGCCATGGTGGTTCTTCTCTCTGTCAGACCAGCACGCGCGCGCGTTCTGGTGAGGTTGTGGGGTGCAGCGCAGCCCTAGTTTTCGTCAGCCTCGCGAGCAAGACTTTCGAGCGCCGCCCAGCGAGGATCAAGCACCTCACGGGGCTCTCGCGGGCCGGAATCTGCCAAACGCTCGCCCGTCTCAGGGTCGAGACCCGGGCAATCGTCGCGGCACACCGGCTGAAACGGGAGCGACAGCACGACAGCGTCTCGAACCACCGGTTCACAATCCACGTGATCATCGTGAACC
>JBJOPU010000235.1:0-3145 GCA_046050505.1 Actinomycetota bacterium | reverse complement strand
GTCTTTCGGCCTTTCGAACCGAGTTGCGTGATGCCATTGCGCGGTTGAGCGAACACGGCTGGAGCACCGATCAGTTGCGGGCGGCCTCGCGCGAGCGGGCGGTGCCCGCGTGGGGCGCTGTCGCCGACTTTGTCGATGAGTACCGGCGCATCCTGGGTGCATCGCGGCCGGGGCAGCTTGACCCGGCCGAGCTCGTGCGGGCCGCGGTGGGGCTCGTTCGTGACCCGGTGGCGGGAATGCCGCCGGCTCCCCAACTCGTTGTTCTCGACGACGCCCACGATGCAACGCCCAGCGGGTTCGACCTCATGGCGGCCCTCGCGGCCACGGGCGCGACAGTCATCGCGCTCGGTGATCCCGATCTCGCGGCCAATACCTTTCGCGGCGCCGAGCCCGATGCCCTCGCGCATCTTCCTGCGCTCATGGGCTGGCGCGACGCCACGCCCATCGTGCTGCCGACCGTGCACCGGCACGGTGCAGCGCTGCGTGGGCTCGCCGCCGACGTCACGGGTCGCATCGGTGCTGCGGCGGCGGGCACCCAGCGTCGCGCCCTCGCCGCGGTCGTGCCCGAGGGTGACGACGAGCGCGCGATTCCCGACTCGTGGGGCAGCCCGCTCGTTGCTCTCGAGGCGCCCAACCCCACGCGCGAGCGTACGCTCGTGGCCGACCTGCTGCGCGAGCGGCACTTGCTCGACGGCATCCCCTATGGCCGCATGGCCGTCATCGTGCGCAGCGGAACGATGGTTCCGGGCATCGTGCGCGCGCTCGGCCAGGCCGAGGTGCCGGTGCAGTCGACGGCCGCGGGGCGCCCGTTGCGGGAGCATCCGGCGGCCCGCGCTCTCATTCGGCACGTCGACGTGGGGGTCGGGCGAGCTCCGCTCGACGCAGCGGCGGCGACTGAACTGCTGCTAGGACCGCTCGGCGGTCTCGATCGTGTGGGGCTGCGCCGCTTGCGTCGGGCCCTGCGCGCAGAAGAGCTTGCGGGCGGCGGCGACCGCACTGCCGATGAGCTCGTGGTGGATGCCCTCACGGCGCCCGACCGCCTGGCCACGATCGACCACGCCATCGCCCGCCGGGCGGCGCGCCTGGCTCGCACTCTGCACTCGATCGGCGAGCGGCACGAGGCCGGAGCGACGGTCGACGAGTTGCTCTGGCTCGCGTGGAGCGAGTCGCACGTGGCCGAGGTCTGGCGCCGCGATGCGGCCGGGTTCGGCGTTGCCGCGGCCGAGGCCAATCGCGCGCTCGACGCCGTCGTAGCGCTGTTCACCGCCGCAGCGACGATCGTTGACACCGTTCCCGACGCCACGGTCGAGTCGTTTCTCTCTCGCGTGCTCGACAGCGACGTGGGTGATGACTTGCTCGCACCGCTGCGCGGCGACGATGCGGTTCTCGTCTCCACGCCCTCGGCGGTGACGGGGCTCGAAGCCGATGTGGTCGTGATCGCGGGGCTCACCGAAGGGGTGTGGCCCAACACGCGTGTGCGCGGCTCACTGCTCGGCGCGCCTCTCATCAGCCGACTCGCGCGCGGGTTGCCGGTTGATGATCTCGACGAGCGGCGCATCGTGCTCGACGATGAGTTGCGCATGTTCACGCTCGCGGCCACGCGTGCGCGTCGGCAACTCGTCGTGACCGCCACGGCGGGTGACGACGAACAACCCAGCGCGCTGTTTGCCCTCGTTCGCGAGCACGCTCGACGCGAGCGCGCGGCGACGCTCGGGGTTTCTGACGCTGACGGGAGCGCCGAGGGCTCCGCGGCGCTCGATGCCGCGATTGCCCCTTCACGCGCGCGGCCCGTGCGCGCGCGGTCACTGCGCCGCATCGTGGGGCGACTGCGACGCGAACTCGTCGACGATGAGCGTGTGGGTCGCGACCGCGATCGCGGCGAAGCCGCCCTCGCGCTCGCGCGCCTGGCCGCCGAGCGCGTGCCGGGCGCGAACCCGGATTCGTGGTGGGGCTTGTTCGGCCCGTCGACCGAGGCACCACTGTTTGCTGACGACGAGACGGTCGCGCTCTCGCCCTCGAAACTCGAGTCGATCGAGCGTTCGCCTCTCGACTGGTTTCTCGATCGCATCGCTCCGGCCGAAACCGGCCCGGCGATGGGCATCGGAACGATCGTGCACTGGGCGATGGAAAACGCCGATCAGCCCGACGCCGACGCCATCTGGGGCGCGATCGAGAGCCGCTGGAGCGAGCTCGTGTTCGAGTCGCCGTGGCTCGCCGACCAACAGCGCCGGCTCGCTCGCCGCTACGCGGTGGGAGTTGCGGCCTACGTGCGCGACGCCGAGGCCGAAGGCCGGGGGCTCGTCGCGGCCGAGCAGCGATTCGAGGCCGTCGTCGACCGCGCGCGTGTCACGGGCGTGGTCGACCGCATTGAGGTGGATGCCGACGGCGGCGTGCGCATCATTGACCTCAAGACGGGCCGACCGCTCACCAAGCAGGCCGACATCGACGATCACGCGCAACTCGGCGCTTACCAATTGGCGTATGCCGACGGCGCGTTTGACGAGGTGCTCGATTCGGTGCTCGAGGGGCTACCACATCACCCGGGCGGCGCACGGCTGCTCTACGTGCGCGAAGGAACGAAGGGTGCTGACTACCGCGAAGCGGCGCAGAGCCCGCTCGATGAGCAGCAGCTCGAGGGCTTTCGCGAGCGGCTGCGTCAGGCCGTCGCGGCGATCGCGGTGGCGCGGCTCACGGGCGTGCGCACGGTTGACCGGTTCGATTTCGCGGCGCGTGAGCACCGCATCCACCGCATCGGGCCGGTGACGGGCGATGAGTGAGCGGATGCGCACCACCTTTAGCGCCATCGAGATCGCCGCGGCACTCGGTCAGCACGCCCCCACTGACGAACAACGGGCGGTCATTGAGGCGCCGCTCTCGCCCGCGCTCGTGGTGGCGGGTGCTGGCTCGGGCAAGACCGAGACGATGGCCGCGCGGGTGCTGTGGCTCGTCGCGAACGGTCACGTTGCGCCCGAGCAGGTGCTGGGCCTGACGTTCACACGTAAGGCGGCCGGTGAGCTGGCGGCGCGCATCCGTCGACGTCTCGTGCAGTTGGGTGCGTCGGGCTTGCTGGGCCCGTCGAGCGTGGTCGTTGACGCGTTCACGCAACCGACGGTGGCCACGTACAACTCGTTCGCCTCAAGCCTGT
>JBJOPU010000234.1:0-3164 GCA_046050505.1 Actinomycetota bacterium | reverse complement strand
AAACCCTCCTGCGGCCGCGGCGCGGGTTCCGGTCAACACAGTCTCGCTGGCCTCTCCCCCGGGTTCGCGAAGGTGGGTGTGCAGGTCAACGAGTCCCGGAAGCGCGACCAGACCGTTCGCGTCGATCACGCGCTCGTCGGTTTCGGGCGCGAGCGTGCCTCGTGCCGTGATGACCCCATCGCGCACGCGAATGTCGTCGCCATGCTCGCCGAGCACGGATGCGCCCCGAATGAGAATGCCGCTCATAGCTCGCTCTCCCCTGCGTCGGTGTTGCGTGAACCAGCCACCAGCAGGTACAGCACGGCCATGCGAATCGACACCCCGTTCGTGACTTGAGCGAGCACCGTTGACCTCTCGGAGTCGGCGGCGGCAGACGAGATCTCGAGCCCCCGATTCATGGGGCCGGGGTGCATCACCATCGTATCCGGGCTCAGTTGGGCGAGCCGTTCAGCCGTGAGGCCCCACACACGCGCGTACTCGCGCGCCGTCGGGAAGAAAGCGTCGCGCATGCGTTCGCTCTGGATGCGCAACATCATCACGGCGTCGGGAGCGAGAGCGAGTGCGCTCTCGAGGTGCTCGTGCACCGTCACGGGCCACTCGGCGACACCGTGCGGGAGCAGCGTACGAGGAGCCACCACGTGCACCTCGGCGCCCAGCGTGGTGAGCAGCCAGACGTTCGAACGTGCGACGCGAGAGTGCACGATGTCACCGACGATCACGACGCGCATCCCGGCCAGATCGCAACCGCGCGAGTCAGCGCCGAATCGACGAGAACGAATGGTGAACGCGTCGAGCAAGGCCTGGGTCGGATGCTGATGGGTTCCATCGCCAGCATTGATGATGGCCGCGTCGATCCAACCGGCGTGGGCGAGCTGATGCGCTGCCCCCGAGTCGTGATGCCGCACGACAATGGCATCGGCACCCATCGCCGCGAGAGTCTGAGCCGTGTCTTTGAGGCTTTCGCCTTTTGAGACGCTTGAGCCTTTAGCGCTGAAGGTGATGACGTCAGCGCTCAGCCGCTTGGCCGCTGACTCGAACGACAATCGCGTCCGCGTCGAGTCTTCGAAGAAGAGGTTGACCACCGTCTTGCCGCGCAAGGGCGGGAGTTTGCGGACCTCACGCTCGGCCGTCTGAGCCATGTCTTCGGCGACATCGAGAATCTGAATGGCAGTCTCGCGGGTGAGGTCTCGTGTGCTCAGCAAGTGCTTCATGGCTCGATCGTCACCTCGTCGACGCCATCGATTTCGGTCAGGCGCACCGACACCCTCTCACTCGTCGCCGACGGCAAATTCTTGCCCACGAAGTCGGCGCGAATGGGCAGCTCGCGGTGACCTCGATCGACAAGCACAGCGAGGCGCACAACGCGCGGTCGACCGTGGTCGACGAGCGCGTCGAGCGCGGCGCGAATCGTGCGACCCGAATAGAGCACGTCATCGACGAGCACTACGATCGCGTCGTCGATTCCCCCGTCGGGAACCCGTGTCGGAGAGGGTGTGCGCGTGGGAGTGCGGGCGAGATCATCGCGATACAACGTGATGTCGAGCGAGCCAGCACTCGAGACCCCTGGCTCGATCTCGTCGACGATGCGCTGAATGCGCTCGGCAAGCGTGGCGCCGCGGGTCGGGATGCCGAGAAACACGAGGCGGCCATCGCCCCGGCGGCTCTCGAGCACTTCGTGGGCGATGCGGCGCAGAGCGCGCGTGATGTCAGCGTCGTGCAGCACAGTGCGTGCGACCACTCTGACCTCCTTTCCCGCCTCACAGGACGGTGGTTAAAGGACGTCGAACACCCTCAGTCTACCGCGATCAACCCCATCTCTTGAGCAGGGCGCGCTCGCCCAACCCCACCAGCGCATCCGTCGTCTTGCCCAAAATTCCGAGCAGGATGATCGCGAGGAACAGCCGGTCAATTCGACCGTTGTTTTGCGAGTCAATGAGCAAGAAGCCCAGGCCCATCGACGAAGCGATGAGCTCAGCCGCCACCAGGAACAGCCACGACTGAGCTAAGGCGAGTCGAAGGCCCGACACAATCGACGGCACGACGGCGGGCAACTGCACTGTCGTGAGCAGGCCCAGTCGGCCGAGCCCGAACGCTTGACCTGCTTCTACAAGGTGCGGGTCGACGTGCCGCAATGCGCCCGCAACGGTCGTGAAGACCGGGAAAGCCGCACCGATAGCGATAAGGGTGATCTTCGGCTCTTCGTAGATTCCGAGATAGATCGTGAGCAGCGGCACCCACGCAAGCGAAGGAACTGCGCGAATCGCCCCCAGGAGTGGAGAGAGAAGCTTGGAGGCAACCGGCGAAAGCCCGACGAGAGCCCCCAGTACGAGCCCGATGACCGCGCCAATGGCGAAGCCGAGAAGTACCCGCTGCAAGGAGATCGCGATATAGGTCCACAGCAAGCCCGCCTGAGCCAGCTCGACCGCTGCCGCCACGACCTGGGCCGGCGACGGCAGCAAGTAGTCGGGAATCTCGCTGTACTCAGCGGCAACCCACCACGTGACGAGGATGGCGACGGGCAAGACCAGGCCGAGCATGATCGTGGTCAACGTCGTGCGCCCCCGACTGGGAGCGACGAGAGCGGTACCGGCGGCCGAGTAGCCGTAGCCACTCACAAACTGGAACAGCGACGCCGAACGGCGCCCCTCGGTGGAGGGGCGCCGAACGGGAGCGCCGCCGCGCTCATCGAAGCTCATGCTTAGGCAATCGCATTCGGGTCGGCCGCAAGGGCGAAGGTGTCGTTGAACAAGGCCTCCAGCGCCGCGTCGATGAGCTCCTGGTTGGGAACATCGCCGCTCTCGACGAAGATCGGGCCAATGATCGACAGCACGTCGCGCTGGGCGTCGCCGGGCACGTTGTCGATGTCGATGACCGTGCGGGCAATCGTCGCCTCGGCGATCGCGATGTCAATACCGGCAACCTCGGCCAAGATCGCCGCGGTTTCTTCCGGGTTCTCGAGAGCCCAGATGCGGGCCTTCTCGTAGGCGTTCACGACGAGCTGTGCGAGGTCGGGGTTGTTCGTGATGAACTCTTCGGTCGCGTTGAGGAAGCCGTACGAGTTGAAGTCGACGTTGTCGTAGATGATCTCCGCCGCACCGTTGTAGACCGACGTCGCCAGCAGCGGGTCGAGGCCCGACCACGCGTCAACCGCACCCGTCTCGAGA
>JBJOPU010000233.1:0-3190 GCA_046050505.1 Actinomycetota bacterium | reverse complement strand
TTGCGGTCGCAGCGAGAAGCCCCCGGCTCCGCCCGCATCCATCGCCATGGCCATCGCTTTCTCGAACCGCGGTTGCGGGCCCATACCCGTCGATGAGCCGTCGAGCATGCCGGGGTCGGCGAGAGCCACCGCATCAACGCTCGAATGGCCCGTCGCAGCGGCGAGCACGGTGGCTTTCGCCCGCGCATCGCCGACAGCGCGCGTGCGAACCTCAGCGTGCGCGCGCTCGTGCGATGAGTCGGTCAGCGACCATTCCAGCCCGTCGATGGTGACGAGGGAGTCGGTGGCGAGTGAGTCGACGAGATCGGCGGCGTGGTCGGGGCTCGTCAAGAGCACACGACCCGAGGCGCTCGCGCGGTGAACGAGCGCGGCCTGCGAGCCGTCGTTGGTCCAGGGGCGCTGTGCACTCACCGAAATCTGGTCGACCGACCAAGCCTCGATGGCGCCCTCTGTGCTGCGGCCGCTGAGCATGTCGTTCACCGTGCCGAGTGCAGACGTCACTGCGGCGATGACGGGTGCGCGATCGGGCCCGTCGGCCGCAATGGTGAATCGCACGGTCGCGCGTTCGGGGGCGAGTTCTGCGCGGGCCGAGCCCTGCACGGTGAGAACAAGGTCAGTCATGGCGTCTCCAGTCGGCGCGGTCAGGGGTGACGTATACTGTAGGGCTACGCCGCGAACGGCGTCTGATCGTGGCCTCGCCGATAGTCGACGATGCCGACACAACTCCACAGTGCGTGACAGTGACCCGCCCCAGACCCGAACTCTCAAGAACGGTGCTTGGGCGACCGAGGGGATGATCGGTTTCGACATCGCCTGCGAAACGGTGAGAAGCGGGTCGAGGATGCAGGGTTATCTCGTTAACGATCTCTGCAAACAACAGGTGCCAATGCTAAGCGCACCGACTTCGCTCTCGCCGCCTAGGCAGAGTAGATAGTCCGTCAGTCCGGGTGCGTCTCCGACCCGATCACTGGCGTCATGAAGGAGACTTGCTGCGTGCCTGCGTCTCAGGTGCACGTGGGACGTGAACTGAGGCTGGGCTCGTCGACCTAGGGGTCTGCAACAAAGGTCGGAGCCGAGCAGAACGTTTCAGCAGACTACGCCCGTAGAAGGCTCTGGCTCACAGCGATGGACGGGGGTTCAATTCCCCCCATCTCCACCACTGGTTACTGTCACGCACTGTTGAGATTCTCGAGCGCAATTGCCTCTGGTGAGCACCGGCGCGAGCCCGCTAGCCTCGGAGACACTCGGTGAAAGGAATTCTCATGCGTGGTCGGGTTCTGCTTGGCGCAGCTGCTATTGCCCTGTTGTTGGCAGGGTGCACACCGGCGGCCGAGCCGTCGGCTCCCGAGGCGTCACCTTCGGTGACCGAATCCTCGACCCCGACGAGCGAATCGACAGTCGAGCCGGTCGTCGAGCCGTTGACGATCCCGGAGTGCGAGATCATGGTGCCGCTCGCGCTCGCAAAGTCTCAATTCTCCGAGTCGACCGAATCTCGCGGTGAAATGACTGCTGCCGAGTACCCGGTCCGATTCGACGTCCCCGGCGTGACAGACGCCCTCGTGGGCGCCGAGACCTTCCGCGCGTGTGCGTGGGCTGTGCCGAACTCTGATGGGTTCTTTGCTCTCGCTGTCGCGTCAATCACGGCCGACACGCGCACGTCGCTCCAGGCTGAGCTCGCCGCTGCGGGCTTTGCGTCCACCACGATGGGCACCGTCACAGCGTTTGAGCTGGAAGGCGAGGGAGCCGTCTCGAGCATTGGGGCGACCTACCTCTTCACCGGAGACGTGCTGATCGCGTGCAATGGCACCAGCATTTCGCTGACCGGCGCGATAACGGGTTCGGCGCTCGACGCCATGCGCACCGCAAACCCCACGCTCGGGCTCTAACGCGCCGCCCCTCGAGTCGCGCCTCGCCCGGCGAGCCGCCAGACTAGAGGCATGCGCACTCTGCTCAACATCATCTGGCTGATCCTCTCGGGCTTCTGGCTCTTTCTGGGCTACGCCCTCGCGGCTCTCGTCATGTTCATTCTCATCGTGACGATTCCGTGGGGCATCGCCGCCTGGCGCATCGGTGTTTATTCACTGTGGCCGTTTGGCAAAACCGTGGTCGAGAAGCCGTCGGCGGGCGCGTGGTCGGTGCTCGGCAACATCGTGTGGGTGATTCTGGCCGGCTGGTGGTTGGCCATCGCTCACATCACCTCGGCGATTGCCCTCGCGATCACGATCATCGGCATTCCCTTCGCGTGGGCGAACCTCAAGATGGTCCCGGTTGCTCTGTTGCCGCTGGGCAAGGAGATCGTCGACAAGCCGTGAGCCTGCGGCACTCGCTGCTTGCGCTGCTCGTCGTTGTCATCTGGGGCGCCAACTTCGTCGTCATTGACGCGGGGCAGGCGGATGTTCCTCCGCTCGTCTTCCTAGCCCTGCGTTTTCTCGTGGTCTGTGTTCCTGCCGTCTTCTTCCTGAAGCCGCCCGCCATCGGCTGGCGTCAACTGCTCCTGGTCGGCGGATTCCTCAGCCTGGGCCAGTTCGCCCTGCTCTACCTGGCGCTCGCGCTCGGCATGCCGCCGGGCCTCGCGTCGCTGCTGCTGCAAACCCAGGTGATGTTCTCGCTCGTCGTGGCAGCCCTCGTGTTGCGCGAGCGCCCGACGGTGCGTCAACTCATCGGCGTGCTCGTGGGCATGATCGGCCTTGTGCTCGTGATCGCCGGTCACGCGCAGGCGGCACCGTGGCTGCCGCTCGTGATCACGCTGGGCGCCGCCCTGTCGTGGTCAATCGGCAACGTTCTCGCTCGTCGCGCACAAGCGAGCTCGGGTCTTTCTCTCGTCGTGTGGTCGGGCCTGGTCGTTCCTCTGCCGGCACTCGCGCTGTCACTCATCGTTGATTCGCCTCAGGTCGTCTGGGAGGCGTTGACGGGGCTCTCGTGGATCGCGATTGCGAGCACGGTCTACACCGCGGTGTTCGCGAGCCTTATCGGCTACGGCATCTGGAACTCGTTGCTCGCGCGGTATCCGACGAGTGCCGTGGTGCCGTTCACGCTGTTGGTGCCCGTCGTGGGCATCCTGGCGGCATGGCTCGTTCAGGGTGAGGTGCCCGCGACGACGGAGTTCATTGGCGGCGTCATCATGCTTGCCGGTTTGGCCGCGGCGGTTCTGCAACCGCGTCGACCAGCGGCACGCGACTAAGAGAGCCAA
>JBJOPU010000232.1:0-3208 GCA_046050505.1 Actinomycetota bacterium | reverse complement strand
TAGGGGTTGTCTTCGAGAATCAGGATGCCCGCCGACCGCGCGATATCGATGATCTCGAGGCGGCGCTCGCTCGAGAGCGTCACGCCCGCAGGATTGTGGAAGTTGGGGATCAAGTAGAGCAGCTTGAGCTGCTTGCCCGCGGCACGCAGAGACTGGATGCGCTCGGTGAGGGCCGCGGGGATCATGCCGTCGGCGTCCATCGCAATGTGGGCGACTTCGGCCTGGTACGAGCGGAAGATCCCCATCGCGCCGACGTACGACGGCGACTCGGCGAGCACGACATCGCCCGGGTCGAGGAAGAGCTTGGCGACAAGATCGAGGGCCTGTTGCGAGCCGGTCGTGACGACGAGGTCGTCGACGCCCGCGCGAATGCCCTCGAGCGCCATGATTTCGAGAATGTGCTCGCGCAATTCGGGGGTGCCCTGGCCCGAGCCGTATTGCAGTGCCGCGGGGCCGCGCTCGCGCATGACGCGCTCCATCGACTCGGTCACGGTGGCGAGCGGCAGGGCCGAGACGTAAGGCATGCCACCGGCGAGCGAGACGACTTCGGGGCGCGAAGCCACGGCGAACAACGCGCGCACTTCAGAGGCGCTCAGGCCGGACGTGCGCGCGGCGTAGTGCCCGTACCACGGGTCGAGGTTGGTGCCCTCGCGGGAGATCGTCATGCTGTGCCCGTTCTGGATGGTCGGCGTGCCGCCAGTGCAGAGCGCCGTCACGGCCGCTCCCCCAGAGCACGTGGGTTCAAGAATACGGGCCAGACGCCGAGAAGCCCGCCCCCCGGTGTGGGGACGGGCCTCTCGGTGTGAACCTCTTAGGCCAAGAACTCGGCCAGGTCGGCCTCAAGCGCAGGCTTCGGCTTCGCGCCGATGACGGTCTTGACGACCTCGCCACCACGGAAGACCTTCATCGCCGGAATCGACGTGATCTGGTACTTCATGGCCGTCTCGGGGTTGGCGTCAACGTCCAGCTTGACGATTTCAAGCTTGTCGGGGTGCTCGGCCGCGATCGCGTCGAGGATCGGCGACACGGCGCGGCACGGGCCACACCACTCGGCCCAGAAGTCGACCATGATCGTCTTCTCGTTCTTCAAAACCTCGGCCTCAAAGGTGGCGTCGGTCACATCGCGCGTGCTCATGGGTTCTCCTTGTGTCAGGTGGTCAGATTAAGCCGACGCGGTGGCCGCGGCGCGGCTGGCGTCGTGAACGGTCTCGAGGTAGTGCTGGGCGTCGAGCGCTGCCACCGTGCCGCTGCCGGCGGCCGTGATGGCTTGCTTGTAGGTCGGGTCGACCACATCGCCGGCGGCGAAGACGCCGGCCGCGCTCGTGCGAGACGAGCGGCCATCCACGGCAATCGTTCCCTGCTCGGTGAGCTCGAGCACGCCGTGCACGAGGTGGGTGCGCGGGTCAGCGCCGATCGCGACGAAGACGCCCTGCACATCGAGAACGCGCTGCTCGCCCGTGACGGTGTCGACGATGCCGATGCCGCTCACGAGGTCGGCGCCGAGAATCTGCTCGACGCGCGCGTTCATGATGAATTCGATCTTCTCGTCAGCCTTCGCACGATCGATCATGGCGGCGGATGCTCGGAAGCTCTCGCTGCGGTGGATCAGGTACACCTTGTCGACGAAGCGCGTGAGGAAGGTCGCCTCTTCCATCGCCGAGTCGCCACCACCGATGACGGCAACGGTTTTCTGGCGGAAGAAGGCTCCATCACACGTCGCGCACCACGAGACGCCGTAGCCGCTCAAGCGGTCTTCGTCAGGGAGGCCGAGCTTGCGGTAGGCCGAGCCGGTCGCGTAGATGATGGCGTGGGCCTCATGACGGTCGCCGTTGCCGAGCGTCACGGCCTTGATCGGTCCGTCGAGCTCGAGCGACACGACGTCGTCATAGACGATCTCAGCGCCGAACTTCTCGGCCTGCTGTTGCATGCGGGTCATGAGGTCGGGGCCCATGATGCCGTCGGGGAAGCCCGGGAAGTTCTCGACCTCAGTGGTCTTCATGAGCTCGCCGCCGAACTCGACGGAGCTCGCGATGACGAGCGGCGACAGGTTGGCGCGGGCGGCGTAGATGGCGGCGGTGTAGCCCGCGGGGCCGGAGCCGATGATGATGACGTGACGCATGGGATTCCTCACGAGGTCGTCGGCCGCGGAGTGCGTCCGACAGAAGCAGTAACTCAGCATAGGGGGCCGATATTCCAGGCCCCGGGGAGTTCACAGAGCGTTCATCGTGGCCGTCGGCGGTGCGTTAGCCCGTGAGACGCCGCCGCACGAGAGCCACAGCACTCGTCGCCTCGGGCACGCGCATGACGAGTAGCGCTGCGCCGTAGACCGCGATCATGGGCAGCCCGATGAGCGCAATGCTCGCGGCAGCGCCGCCGACCGTGTCGCGGGCGAATCCGCTGTCGCTGAAGGTGC
The DNA here is from genome assembly GCA_046050505.1 of Actinomycetota bacterium. Classification (GTDB taxonomy): domain Bacteria; phylum Actinomycetota; class Actinomycetes; order Actinomycetales; family Microbacteriaceae; genus Microcella. Next base: position 795 of record JBJOPU010000232.1, on the reverse strand, counting down.
CGAGCGACCAGCCGATCAGCAGACCCGTGAGCAGGGATGCCGCGCCGGCCACGATGAACTGGGCGGTGCGGCGGGCGATAAGCGGGGCATCCAGAGCCCCGATACGGCGGCGCAGGGCCACGCCACCAATGATCATCTGAAAGAACGCCGCGGCCGAGGTCACGAGCCCGATCCCCGGAACGATCCACGCGGTGGGCAGCAGGCTGCAGAACAGCGCGCCGATGATGAAGAACGCTGTGTGTGCAGCCTGCAACCAAAACGCGGCGCGGGTGTCGTCGATCGCATAGAAGACCCGTTGCATGACGAAGTAGACGCTGAAGGGCACGAGCCCCACGACGAACGCGATGAGCACGATCGCGATTTGGTCGATGGCGGCCGCGTCGAAGATGCGACCGAACGGCACGGCAACGGCGATAAGCCCTACCGTTGCCAGGGTCATGAACAGAACCGTCAGGCGAAAGGCTTCCGTCGTGTCGACGCGCACCGATTCGCGGTCGCCGTCTCGGGCGTGCGTGCTCATGCGCGTGAGGTAGGCCGTCACGAGTGAGACCACCACGATCGAGTGCGGCAACATGAAGAGCAACCACGCCGTGCGCATGACCATGAGCGAGGCATCGTCGGGCGTTGCCGCAATAGAGGCGACGCGCGTCTGCACGATGCCCCCGATCTGCATGACGATGATCATCGCGAAGACCCAGCCGGCCGCGCGGCCCGTGGCCCCGAGACCAGCACCTCGCCAACGGAAGTCGGGGCGGTACCGTAACCCGGCGCGCCGCCAGAACCGCACAAGCACGA
>JBJOPU010000231.1:0-3230 GCA_046050505.1 Actinomycetota bacterium | reverse complement strand
TGAGCGGCACGCGCACGGCCGTGAATCCCCACTCGACCAGGGCGGCAACAGCCGCATCGGTGGCCCCACCTTCGTTAAGCCCCCAGCCCTGAATGCACGCGTACTCGAAACCGGGCCAGTTGGCTCCGACGAGCTGCAGCGTCTCACCCGTGCGGCGGTCGACCAGATCGGCACCGTCGACCGCGACGACGGGCGCGCCGGGGGTGAGGGATGCGAGCCCCGCCGTGAGTCCGCGCGCCGGGCTCGGCCACAGGGTGGGGGCGAGCGCCAGCACGGCCAGAGTCGCGGCGCCGGCGATGGCCGCCACGACACCAACGGCGATGATGCCTGCTCGCCGCCCCCGCACGGTCATCCGCTGAAGCGGCCCAACCAGGTGGCGACGGCGCCCGAGTGCCCGACGAGAACGGTGTCGTAAATCGCGTAGACAGCCATGCCGGCCGCCGCAACCGAGATCGCAATGCGCACGGGCAGCCACGCGCGCGAGGGCATGGCTCCGGTGGTGGTCGCGACACGGGACGCTGCACGAAGGGTCATGGTGCGACCCTAGCCCCGCATCCCGTCACCACAGCGCAGGTCAGCGCAGTTGCTTCTTGGCCGAAATGACGCCCGTGTCGAAGCCCATGAGGTGCAGGCCGCCGTGAAAACGCGCGTGTTCGACCTTGATGCAGCGGTCCATGACCACGGTCAAGCCTTTCGACTCGCCGTAGATCGCGGCCTCTTCGTTCCAGATGCCGAGCTGCACCCACACGGTTGAGGCGCCCACGGCGAGTGCGTCGTCGATGACCGAGGGAATGTCGCTGGCCTTGCGGAACACGTCGACGATGTCGGGCACTTCGGGCAGCGAGGCGAGGTCGGGGTAGGCAGGCTGGCCCAAGATCTCCGTCGCGTTGGGGTTAACGAAGTAGACGCGGAAGTCGCTCGACTGCTGCAGGTAGGTGCCCACGAAGTACGAGCTGCGCGCAGGGTTCGGTGACGCGCCCACGATCGCGATGCTCTTCGCGCGGCGCAAGATCGCGAGTCGTTGTTTCGCAGAGGGCCCCACCCAGGTGCGCTGCGACTTCAGTAGCTTGGCGAGCGGCGAGCTTGCGGGAATGGCGCAGGTCAGGCCGTTCGCGAGGGTAACCGTGGCGGTGTCGGTCATGCCGAGGCTCCCTTCAGTGCAGCGTCGAGCGCCTGGTCGAGGTCGAAGATGATGTCGTCGGAGTCTTCGATGCCCACCGAGAGGCGCACGAGGCCCGGGTGCACGCCGCCGTCGACGAGCTGCTGCTCGGTCAGCTGTGCGTGCGTCGTCGAGGCGGGGTGGATGATGAGCGTCTTCGCGTCGCCGATGTTGGCGAGGTGGCTCGCGAGGTTGACGTTTTCGATGAGCCCCTGGCCGACGGCACGGCCGCCCTTCACGACGAAGCCAAACACCGAGCTGGGGCCGAGCGGCAGGTACTGCGCCGCGCGCGCGTGGTGGCGGTGCGACGGCAGGCCGGCCCAATTGACCGTCTCGATGCGCGGGTCGGCCTCGAGCCACTCGGCGACGCGGCGTGCGTTGTCGACGTGCGCTTGCATGCGGTACGGCAGAGTCTCGACGCCCTGAGCGAGCAAGAACGCCGAGTGCGGAGCGAGTGCCGGCCCGATGTCGCGCAGCTGCTCGGCGCGCAAGCGCGTGAGGAACGCATATTCGCCGAAGTTGCCGTACCACGTGAGGCCGCCATAGTGGGCGACCGTCTCTTCGAAGAGCGGAAAGTTGTGGTTCGACCAGTCGAAGCGACCCGACTCGACGACGACGCCGCCGAGCGTCGTGCCGTGCCCGCCCAAGAACTTGGTGGCCGAGTGCACGACGATGTCGGCGCCCCACTCGATCGGGCGACACAGGTAGGGCGTCGCGATCGTCGAGTCGATGATGAGCGGCAGATTCGCGGCGTGCGCCACATCGGCGAGGCCGGCAATGTCGGCGATGTCGCCCGACGGGTTGGCGATCGTCTCGGCGAAGACGAGCTTGGTGCGGCCCGGGATGATCGCCGCGGCGTAATCGGCCGGGTCGTCGCTCGCGACGAAGGTCGTCTCGACCCCGAAACGGCGCAGGGTGACGTCGAGCTGCGTGACCGAACCGCCGTAGAGGTTCGACGACGCAACGATGTGGTCGCCCGCACCCGCGAGTGACGCGAAGGTGACGAACTGCGCGCTGAGGCCGCTCGAGGTGGCCACCGCTCCGAGTCCACCCTCGAGGCTCGCCACGCGTTCTTCGAAGCTCGCGACCGTGGGGTTGGCGAGTCGACTGTAGATGTTGCCGTATTTCTGCAGCGCGAACCGGGCCGCAGCATCCTCGGTCGAATCGAACACGAAGGCGCTCGACTGGTAGATCGGCAGGGCGCGGGCGCCCGTCGCCGAGTCGGGAACATTGCCGGCGTGCACGGCGCGCGTGCGGAAGCCATAGTCGCGGTCGGCCATGGCCTCAGGCTAGCCGGGGCGCTCGCGTCGTGCAGGCGGCGGCGTTACGCGACGTAATCTTCGCGTTTTCTGATTCGTGCCGACGCCCGCTTGCGAAAGGTCACATAGTAATAATACGATGCCCGCATGACGACGGATGCTCAGCCCGCACCCCTGCCATCGCCCCAGGCCCCCACCGCTCGCGCCGACCGCGCGCTCGCCCCCGACATTGCTCGCGGCCTCGTGCTGCTCGGCATCGCCGTGGCCAACGTGCCCTTCTTTTTGTATGGACGCGAGCTCGGTATCTTGCTCAAGCCGGTGACGGACGCCACGGCCGACCCCTGGGTCAATTCGCTAGTTGCGACGCTCGCCGACAACCGCAGCTATCCGCTTTTCGCACTGCTCTTCGGCTACGGCCTCACGCAGTTGCTCACGCGCGAGCAAGCCCGCGGAACCGAGTGGCCCGACGCGCGCCGCCTCCTGTTGCGCCGCAACGCGTGGCTTATCGTGTTCGGCGCCGCGCACGGTGTGCTCTTGTTCTTCGGCGACATTCTCGGCACTTACGGCCTGTTGGGCCTTGCACTCGTGTTGCTCATTCGGGCCTCGGGTCGCACGCTCGCGATCGTGGGCTGGCTCTCGCTCGGTTTCCTCATCGTGGTCGGCGCCCTCGAAGGACTGAGCGGCGTGCTCGCACAGTTCGGCGGAGGGGCGGCGCCGAGTGCCGCGCTCTTCAACTCGGCGGGCGCCGAAACGTTCCCTCTCGCCGTTCTCTACCGCCTCGGCGAGTGGACGATCGGCATGATCTCGGTGCC
>JBJOPU010000230.1:0-3233 GCA_046050505.1 Actinomycetota bacterium | reverse complement strand
GGCCGCGAACGCACGGCGATTGACGCCATTGAGTGGGCGACTGAGGCCGTCGAACGCGGAGCGGGTGAGCTACTCGTCAACTCAATCGACGCCGACGGGACGAAGAATGGCTTCGACCTCGACCTCATCGCGGCGATCGCGAAGTCGGCCACTGTGCCCGTGATCGCCTCTGGCGGTGCCGGAGCGCTTGAGCACTTTGCTCCCGCTGTCGCGGCAGGAGCACACGCCGTGTTGGCAGCGAGCGTGTTCCACAACGCGGAGCTCACCGTCGGTCAGGTCAAAGAAGCGCTGCGTGCAGAAGGGATGAGTGTGCGATGAGCGAGCTCGACATCGAGGCGGTAACGGCCCGCGTGCGGTTCGATGCGGCCGGGTTGCTGCCGGCCGTCATCCAACAGCACGACACGCGCGAGGTGCTCATGGTCGGGTGGATGAACGCTGAGGCGTTGCGTCGGACCTTGACCGAGGGCCGCGTGACCTTCTGGAGCCGCTCGCGGCAAGAGTTCTGGCGCAAGGGCGACTCGAGCGGTCATGTGCAGTACGTGCGCGGAGCAGCACTCGACTGTGACGGAGACACTCTTCTCGTTTCAGTGGAGCAAGTGGGCGTCGCGTGCCACACGGGTGCTCGGTCGTGCTTCGACGTCGACCCGCTCGCCCCCGTGATCGGAGCAGCTGCATGACCGAGACGACTCGAGAGGAGTTCGCGCAGCAGGTTCGCAACGCCCGGGTGGTGCCGGTCATCCGCACGCTCTTTGCGGACGCGCTGACGCCGGTCGGCCTGTATCGCTCGCTCGCTGAGGGGCGCACGGGCACGTTCTTGCTGGAGTCGGCCGAGCAGGGCGGCATCTGGTCGCGGTACTCCTTCGTTGGTGTGCGGTCGTTTGGCGTGCTCACCGAGCGCGCGGGACGCGCCGTGTGGCTGGGCGATTCCATCGATGCTGACCGCGCTTTCGGCGGGGTCATGCCGGAGACCACGCTCGACGCACTCGACGCCTTGTATGCCCGGTGGCGGTCTCCGGAGAACCCTGAGCATCCACCTCTCACCGGGGGCCTCGTCGGCTTCATCGGCTGGGATGCCGTGCGGCAAGTGGAGTATTTGCCCAACGCTCCCGCGACGGACTTCCCGTGCCCCGAGCTCGCGATGGCATTCGTGAGCGAGCTCATCGTCATGGATCACCGTCAAGGAACCGTCTCGCTCATCGCGAGCGTGCTCGCTGACGGTGCCCAGGATGACGAGACCCAGTGGGCGGATGCCCAAGCGCGGCTCGATGCCCTCGAAGCCGCCCTTGCCGCCCCGGCAGAGCCGAGCATCGCGCGTATTGACCTCGACACGGTTCCCCAACCGCACCATCGATCAACGCCCGCAGAGTTCTTGGCGGCGGTTGAGCGGTCGAAAGACTTCATTCGCGATGGCGATGTCTTCCAGGTCGTCATCGCTCAACGCTTTGACCACGAGCTCACCGCTAGCGCGCTCGATGTCTATCGCGTTCTCCGCGCGCTCAATCCATCGCCCTACATGTATGCGCTTGCGCTCGAGACAGCCGACGGTAGCCCGTACGCGATTGTCGGCTCGTCTCCTGAAGCGCTCGTCAAGGTCACCGACGGCCGTGTCTACACGCATCCCATCGCTGGTTCGCGGCCCCGGGGAGACACGCCCGAGCGCGATGGCGAACTCGCCGATGAGTTGCTGGCCGACCTCAAGGAACAAGCCGAACACCTCATGCTGGTCGACCTCGGCCGCAACGATCTGTCGAAGGTCTGCCGCGCCGGCACTGTCGAGGTCACCGAGTTCATGCAGGTCGAGCGGTTCAGCCACATCATGCACCTCGTCTCGAGCGTCGAGGGTGATATGCGCGCCGATGTGACGCCTATTGACGTGTTTCGAGCCACGTTCCCGGCGGGCACCTTGAGCGGCGCTCCGAAGCCCCGCGCTCTGCAGATCATCGATGAGCTCGAGCCAGCGCGCCGCGGTGTGTATGGCGGAGTGGTCGGTTACTTCGCGTTTTCGGGTGACCTCGATCTCGCGATCGCGATTCGCACGGCGTACCTCGCTGATGGAGTCGCCCGCGTGCAGGCCGGGGCCGGCCTGGTCGCCGACTCGGTGCCGCAAGCAGAGTTTCAAGAGACGCTGTCGAAAGCGGCTGCCCCGTTGCGCGCTGTCGCGATCGCCAATGCGCTTCACCGAGGCGCCGACTCATGACCGATCCCCGCCGCGTTCGCCTGCTCGCGTTGCTGTCACCCGTCATCGTGTCGGCCATCTCGCTGCTGGCGTGGACGCAACCCTGGGTGACCCTCACGCTGGCCGACGCGACCACGGTTGTTGCGTCGGGGGATGCCGCGGCGCCTGCCGTGCCGCCTTTTGCCCTTGCAGGTCTCGCGTTGGTGGGTGCTCTCACCCTCGCCGGTCCGGTCTTTCGGGTAGTCCTTGGCCTCCTGCAGTCGCTTCTCGGCGTCGGGTTAATCGCCTCCGGCGCCCTCGCCGTGGCGGATCCCGTGTCCGCCGCGGCTGCCCCGCTCACGACAGTCACCGGGGTTGATGGTCTCGACTCGTTGAGAGGGCTCGTTGAGTCTTCTGCTATCACCGCATGGCCAGTCGTCGTCGTTGGTGCGGGTGCCGTAGCGATCGTGATCGGCATCGCGATCGCGCTGACGGCATCCCGGTGGCCGCAACGAACACGGCGGTACGACGCGGTGCGATTCGCGAGCGACGCCCGTGACTCACGGACCGATCGACTCGATGCGTGGGACGCGTTGAGCGACGGCGACGACCCGACTGCACGATAGACTGACGACGCAACGACCGACCATCCAGGAGTGACGATGAACGCGCAGAACGACCCCGGCCACGGCGACTCACCCGCCGCGTGGACCGCCGTGACGATCATGCTCATCGGCTTCTCGATTGGCACGGTCGCCTTCTTCTTTGCGATTGAGTGGCTCGTTTGGGCGAGCGCTGCTCTCGTGCTCGTGGGTTGGGCAATCGGCGGAATCATGGCCAAGGCTGGCTATGGCGTCAAGGGCCCCAAGTTCACGCCGAAGGCGCACTCCTAGGTGCTCGCCGGTCTCGTCGCCGGCGCGCTCGACGACGCGGCCCGACGGCGTGAGAGCCGCTCGCTTGCCGAGGTCGAGCGCCTCGCCGCTGCCACGCTTCCCGCCATCGACGCGCGGGTAGCGCTCGAGCGCGGTGCCACCGTCAAGGTGATTGCCGAGGTCAAGCGCGCGAGTCCCTCTCGAGG
>JBJOPU010000229.1:0-3251 GCA_046050505.1 Actinomycetota bacterium | reverse complement strand
TGTCGACCCCGTCGATGGCGAGGTCTACCTCTATTCGCAGTTCGAGGTGCCCGATAGCCGCCGCGTCTTTGCGGTGTTTGAGCAACCCGACCTCAAGGCGACGTTCCGGTTCACGGTTACCGCACCGGCCGCATGGGTTGTCGTGTCGAACGCTCCCGTGGCATCGCGCGCCGAGAGTGGCGACGCCGCCACCACCGTCTTCGCGCCAACGCAACGCATCTCGAGCTACATCACCGCCATCATCGCGGGCCCCTACCAGAGCGTGCACAGTGAGCTGACGAGCAGTGATGGGCGCAGCATCCCGCTCGGCATTTATGCGCGCGCGAGCCTCTTTGAGTTTCTCGACGCTGACTACATCTTCGACATCACCCGCAAGGGCTTCGAATACTTCGAGTCGAAGTTCGGCTTTGCCTACCCCTTCGAGAAGTACGACCAGCTGTTCGTGCCCGAGTTCAATGCGGGCGCCATGGAAAACGCGGGTGCGGTGACCTTCACCGAGGTCTACGTCTTCCGCAGCAAGGTCACCGACGCCGTGAAAGAGCGCCGCGTCGTCACGATCTTGCACGAGCTCGCCCACATGTGGTTCGGCGACCTCGTCACCATGAAGTGGTGGAACGACCTGTGGCTCAACGAGTCGTTCGCCGAGTGGGCCTCGACGATCGCCACGGCCGAAGCCACCGAGTGGCACGAAGCCTGGACAACCTTTCAGGCCATGGAGAAGAGCTGGGCCTATCGCCAAGACCAGCTGCCCTCGACCCACCCGGTCGTCGCGACCATCAACGACCTCGAAGACGTGCAGGTCAACTTCGACGGCATCACCTACGCCAAGGGCGGCAGCGTGCTCAAGCAGCTCGTCGCGTGGGTGGGCCAAGACGCGTTCTTCGCCGGCGTCGGCCAGTACTTTCAGAAGCACGCCTGGGGCAACACTGAGCTCACCGACCTGCTCACCGAGCTCGAAGCCACGAGCGGGCGCGAGCTTGCCACGTGGTCGCAACTGTGGCTCGAAACCGCGGGCGTCAACACGCTGCGCCCCGAGCTGACCGTAGACGATGCGGGAGTCATTACCGCGTTTGCGGTGCTGCAGAGCGCGCATCCTGATTACCCCACGATTCGCCCGCACCGCATGGCGATCGGCTTCTATGACCTCGTGGATGGTGCGCTCACGCGCACCCACCGCCTCGAGCTCGACGTCGATGGCCCGCGCACTGACGTGCCCGAGTTGGTGGGTATGTATCGCCCCGCGCTCATCTTGCTCAACGACGACGACCTCGCCTACGCGAAGATCCGTCTTGACGACGCCTCACTCGCGGTGGCGATCGAACACCTCAGCAAGATCGAGAACCCGCTCGCTCGCTCGCTCGTGTGGGGCTCGGCGTGGGATTCAACGCGCGATGCCGAAACCGCGCCGCGCGACTACGTGCGCCTCGTGCTCGGCAACATCGCGAGCGAGACCGAGTCGACGACCGTGCGCACGACGCTCATGCAGCTGCTCACCGTTGCGCGCCTCTATGTCGACCCCGCTGCTCGGCCGGGCATCATCGCCGAGATCGGTGACGCGCTGTGGGCTCTCGCTGGGTCGGCCGAAGCCGGTAGCGACAGCCAGTTCCAGTTCGTGAAGTTCTTTGCGAATGTCGCGAGCACTCCCGCCCACGTTGAGACGCTGCGCGGGCTGCGCGACGGCTCGATCACGCTCGAGGGCGTGGAGATTGACACCGACCTCGAGTGGGAGCTGCTCGAAGGCTTGGCGCTCAACGGCGCAGCATCCCGAGCCGACATCGACGCGGCGCTCGCACGCGACAACACCTCGAACGGCCAGCAGGCGGCGGCGCGCGCGGCGGCGGCCCTGCCGAGTGCCGACGACAAGCGCGCGGCCTTCGACTCGCTCGTCGCGAGCGACGACCTGCCCAACGTGATCGTGCGCATGACGACCATGGGCTATACCCACGTCAACGACCCGGGCTCGCTCGACTCGCTCGTGCAGCCCTACTTCGACATGCTCACCGAGGTGTGGTCAAGCCGCACGCACGCGATCGCCGAATACATCGTGCTGGGCCTCTACCCGACTCCGCTCGCCTCGCAGGCGTTGGTGGATGCGACGCACACGTGGCTCGATGCGAACACCGATGCCTCGCCGGCCCTGCGGCGCCTCGTCACCGAGAACCTCGCGGGCGTCGAGCGTGCCCTCGCGGCCCAGGCGCGCGACCGGGTGTAGGTGACCATGCTCGATAGCGCGGCGGCACCGGGGTTCGACTGGGCAGCACTCTGGGCGACGATCGGCAGCTTTCTGACGACCTACGAGGCGCCGTTCCGCATCGCCGGCGTGCTCATCGGCGCCGTGATTCTGCGCTGGGTGCTGATTGTCATCATCGCCCGCGTCGTCGACCGCGTGGTGTCGGGCGTCAAAAAGGCGCAGAACGTCGACGACACCGTCGAGCTCAGTGCTTCGCCCTTGCACGCCGTGCGGGTCGTGCAGCGCACGCGCACGATGGGCACGGTGCTCAACAACCTCGTGACGTGGTCGATCGCCGCAGTGGCGATCGTGCTCGTGCTGGGCGAGCTCAACTTCTCGGTCACGGCGCTCATCGCCTCGGCGGGCATTTTGGGCGCGGCCCTCGGCTTTGGCGCTCAGAACGTGGTCAAAGACATGCTCAACGGCCTGTTCATGGTCTTCGAAGATCAGCTGGGCGTGGGCGACATTGTCGAGCTTCAATCGACGCAAGGGCCAGTCAGCGGCGTCGTCGAGATCGTGGGCGTTCGCGTGACGCAAGTGCGCGACGTCGGCGGAGTGCTCTGGTACGTGCGCAACGGCGAAATCATCAACGTCGGCAACAAGTCGCAAGGCTGGGCCCGCGTCATCATCGACCTGCCCGCGCCCTACACCTCTGACGTTGACGAGGTGCAGCGCGTGCTGCTCGACACCGCCAATGCGATGGCCGCGGATCCCGAGTTCAAACGCAAGGTGCTCGAACCACCCGAGATCTGGGGAATCGAGTCGATCTCGGCCGAGGCCCTCGTCATCCGTCTCGTGATGAAGGTGCGCTCGGGCGACCAATTCGACATGGCGCGGGCGCTGCGCTTGCGCCTCAAGCTCGCGCTCGACGAAATGGGCGTCGCCGTGCCCTCGCTCAACCGCATCGTCATGGATGGCATCGACGCCCGCGAGGCCGCGCGCTCGAGCCGTCGCCCCGTCACCCCGCCCGAAGACAGCGACCTGTGACCGAGAGCCTGAGCTTCTACGAGCAGGTCGGCGG
>JBJOPU010000228.1:0-3251 GCA_046050505.1 Actinomycetota bacterium | reverse complement strand
CGCCGGCGCTGATCGCTTTGCGACCTCGGCTCTCATCTCGGCGAATGCTTTTCCGGCGGGCGCCTCAACTGTCTACGTTGCCTCGGGTGCCGACTTTCCCGACGCTTTGAGTGCTGCGGCGCTCGCGGGTGCCGCGGGAGGGCCGTTGTTGCTCGTCGCGCGCGATTCGGTGCCGGCGAGCATCCTGACCGAACTTCGCCGGCTCTCGCCCGATCGCATTGTCGTCGCGGGCGGCCCCGGCGTCGTGTCGGAGGCTGTGCTCACGACCTTGCGCACGGTGACCACGAATGTCGACCGCGTCTTCGGCCGTGATCGTCATGACACGGCCCGGCAACTCGCTCTCGACGCCTATGGCATCACGGGGTCGCCCGTGGCGTTCATTGTTGCCGGTTCGGGATACGCCGACGCTCTCGCGGCCGGGCCCGCGGCGGCGTCGGTTGATGCTCCCGTTCTGCTCATCGCGGGCACCGATTCTGTGGTCGATGCCGCGACGCTTGAGGTGCTCGCGCAGTTGGGAACCACGAGCATCGTGATCGTCGGAGGAACGGGCGTGGTGCGCGAGAGCATTCGCGTGAGCCTCGAAGCAGAAGGTTTTGCCGTCGAGCGGTTCGCGGGCTCTGACCGATATTCGACGGCGTCGCTGCTCGCGACCGCCTACTTCTCGACGGCGACGACGGCGTACCTCGCCACGGGTCAGGGTTTTGCCGACGCGCTCTCGGGAGGTGCTGCCGCTGGCGCGGCTGGCGCTCCGCTCTACACGACGCACCCCACGTGTGTGTCGGTGCCTCCGCACACGGCACTGCGGGCACAAGACCCGGCGCAGATCTTCTTGCTGGGTGGCCTCGGTTCGTTGCGGCCGGCGGTAGCGGGCTTCTATCGCTGCTGAGCGGAGTGACGAATGCGGGCGTCACCGCGAGCGCGCATCCCTCGGCGTTCAGCACGCACCGCCTAGACTCGAACGCTGTGACTAGCCCCGCCTTCTCGACCGCCACCGGCTCTGACGTGCGCGTTCGCTTCTGCCCGTCGCCCACCGGAACCCCGCACGTGGGTCTCATCCGCACGGCCCTCTTCAACTGGGCCTATGCGAAGCACACGGGCGGCACGATGGTGTTTCGCATCGAAGACACCGACCAGGCGCGCGACAGCGAAGAGAGCTACCACCAGCTGCTTGACGGCCTGCGCTGGTTGGGCATTACGTGGGACGAGGGTGTCGAAACCGGCGGTCCGAACGAGCCCTACCGGCAATCGCAGCGGGGCGAAATCTACGCGGGCATCATCGAGCAGCTGCGCGCGAGCGGCCACCTCTACGAGAGCTTCATGACGGCAGAAGAGATCGAGGCGAAGAACCTCGAGCTCGGCCGCGACCCCAAGCAGGGGTACGACAACTGGGAGCGTGAGCTCACCGACGAGCAGAAGGCCGCTTACCGGGCCGAGGGTCGCGAGCCGGCGCTCCGCTTGCGGGTTCCCGACACGGACTTGAGCTTCACCGACCTGGTGCGCGGCGACATCACGTTCCCGGCCGGAAGCTTCGTTGACTTCGTCGTCGTGCGCCCCAACGGTGCCCCGTTGTACACCTTCGTCAACCCCGTCGACGATGCCCTCATGGGCATCACGCACGTGCTGCGGGGTGAAGACCTGCTGTCGTCGACGCCGCGCCAGATCGCGCTGTACCACGCTCTCATCGAGGTCGGTGTGGCCACCGCGATTCCGCAGTTCGGTCACTTGCCTTACGTCATGGGTGAGGGCAACAAGAAGCTCAGCAAGCGTGACCCCGAGTCGAACCTGTTCCACCACCGCGATCGCGGCTTCATTCGCGAGGGCCTGCTCAACTACCTCTCGCTGCTCGGCTGGTCGCTCGCTCCCGACCGCGACGTGTTCTCGATGGACGAGATGACAGCGGCGTTCGACGTCGCCAACGTCAACCCCAACCCCGCGCGCTTTGACGTCAAGAAAGCCGAGTCGATCAACGGCGACCACGTGCGGTTGCTGTCGCTCGACGAGTTTGTTGAGCGCAGCATCCCGTATTGCAGCGGCGCTGGGCTGTTCAATGACGTGCCGCGACCCGCAGAGCGCGCCCTGCTCGCGGCAGCGGCGCCCCTCGTGCAAGAACGCGTGGCGCTGCTCGGCGAGGTGCCGGGCATGGTCGCCTTCTTGTTCACGGCCGACGACGATCTCGAGATTGAGGCGGATGCACGTGCCTCGCTCGGCGACGACGCTGCCGCCGTGCTCGACGCGGGCCTCGCAGCGCTCGAGCCGCTCGCCGACTTCACTCCCGCGGCCATCGAAGAGGCGCTGCGTGTCGCGCTCATCGAGACGCTCGAGCTCAAGCCGCGCGTGGCTTTCGGGCCGTTGCGGGTTGCCATCTCGGGCCGTCGGGTGAGCCCGCCGCTGTTCGAGTCGATGGAGTTGCTCGGCCGCGAGTCGACGCTCGCGCGACTGCGGGCGCTGCGCGCCTCGCTGTAGTCGCGCCAGACGTCAGCGCGGGGCCGCGGGCATGCGCCGCACGTCGGCGACGCGCTCGGCGATGGCGACTTGTGCGGATGGCCGCAGCAGCACCCAGGCCACGGCCATGACAACGACCGAGGCCGCGAACACGACGGCCCCGAGCCAACTTTCGGCGTCGTCGACTCCGAGATACATGGCGTTGAGGTTGCGGCGGGCTCCCGTGAGCAGCACGAGACCGACGTGCACAACGGTGAACGCGAGGTAGAACCAGAGCACGAGCGAGTGCGTTTGCCGCGCCCAGGCGTCAGAAAGCGGACCGTGGTTGCGCATCCACCGCTCGGGCCACACGGGCGAGAGGCGCAGCCCTGTGGCGAGCGCGAGCGGCGCGGCGACGAACACCGTTGCTCCGTAGAACAGCACTTGCAGCGCGTTGTAGTACGCCCAGCTCGTGTGTTCGGGCCAGTCGAGCGAGAGGTACTGCAGGCCGGCCGAGACGGCGTTCGGGATGACCGACCACTCGGTGGGCACAACGCGCGCCCAGTGCCCGCTCACGACGAGCAGTGTCACGTAGACGAGCCCGGTCGCGATCCACAGCGTCACGACCACGAGGTGCCACCACGTGTGGAGGCCGAGGCGCTTCGGTGCGGTGCGCGTGCGCAGCCAGCGGTTGCGGCGCGTGACGAAGGCGGGAGGGCGCGTACCCGCCCGCAGGTGGAGCGCGGAGCTCACGATGAAGAGCAGAAAGAACGCGTTGAGCGCGTGGGTCCAGCTCAGCCAGGCGGGGAATCCCGTCGGTGTTCCGGGTG
>JBJOPU010000227.1:0-3278 GCA_046050505.1 Actinomycetota bacterium | reverse complement strand
GTCCCGACGGAAGTTTCTCGAGTTCACGGGAGACGGCCGCACCGTGATTCTCGTGACCCACTCGCTGCCGCAGATTCGCTCAATGTGTCACCAAGTGGCGTGGCTCGAAAACGGGCGACTCCGCGATGTCGGCGATCCCGATGCCGTCACGCAGGCATACTCTGCGTCGCTCGCCGACAACGAGGGCAACCTGCCAACGCACGGGCTCGACGACGACTAAAGCGGGTGGCGCGACGATGCGAGCGCGCAGACCCGCAGACTCGCGTGGTCAGTGTGAACGGCGCTGCAGGAGTGCTGAGCGCACAGCGAGGCCGACTGAGAGAGCGGCACGCACGGGCCACAGATACCAGCCCGAATACTTGCGAGTGATGAATCGCCGCGCTGAGGTGTGGTGCGCGCGAATCATGAGCGCCGAATCGCGCGCTGCCGTGTGCCCGCCGACGTGGGTGACGGCTGTCGAGGGCTCGTAGTGATTGCGCCAGCCGGCTTTGCCGAGGCGATACCCGAGATCGACGTCTTCGAAGTACATGAAGTAGCCCTCGTCGAACCCTCCCAGAGCATCGAACACATCGCGCCGAACGAGCAAACAAGCGCCCGACAGCCAGCCCGTGTCGCGCGCGGTCACGGCCTCAGCAGCGTCTTGGCGGTAGCGCTTGGTCCAGGGGTTGTCTGTCCAGAGGTTGACGAACAGCGCGTGACCGACGCCGGTGCGCAACGACGGCACGCGGCGAGCCGAGGGATACACCGTGCCGTCAGGGTTGAGCACGGCGGGCCCGATCGCGGCGATGCGCTCGTCGCTCTCGCCGACGGCCGCGAGCGCGTCGATGACGCCCGTGTGCAACACGACATCGGGGTTGCTGATGAGCACCCAGCGCACTGAGGGCGCGAGCGTCGCGACCCCCGCGTTGATGGCCCCGCCGTAGCCCGGGTTGCTCGGCAGCGCGATGTAGTCGGCGCCATGCTGATGCGCCAGCTCAGCGGCGAGAGAGGCCTCACCAGGCCGGTTGTCGACAACCACACAGTGCACAGGTGCGGCGCTCGCCGCCCCGATCGACTCGAGAAAACCCGGCAGCACGTCGTTCGAGCGATAGGCGACCGTCACGACAGCGACGGCTGCGCCGTCGCCCCCGTGTTGCGTGTCGCCCCCAGTCATGATGGGTCGATCCTAGCCGCGCGCGTTGGCGGCTCTAGGCTGGCGGGGTGGCAGACGCGCGCATCTCGGTGGCTCTCGGCACGCACAACGGTGCTGTGCACGTCGCGCGGCAGGTGCGCAGCATCCTGAACCAGCACCCGTCGCCGGTCGAAATCGTCGTGGGCGATGACGACTCGAGTGACGACACGCTCGCGATCATTGAGCGCGTGCACGCCGAGGCGCTCGCCGCTGACCCTGAGCTGAGGACGCGGCTCACGATCATTCGTCGACGCCCCGCACTCGGCGTCACGGCCAACTTCGCCGCGACGCTCGCCGCGTGCGAGGGCGACCTCATTGCGCTCAGTGATCAAGATGACGAGTGGATGCCCGGCAAACTCGCCACTCTCGCCGCAGCCTTCGCGGCCGACCCCGACCTGTTACTCGCTCACAGTGATGCCCGTCTCGTCGACGGCGACGGCGCCCCCCTGGGGATCACCCTGCTCGAGGCTCTCGAGGCGACCGAGGCCGAGCGCGCGGGCCTCGCCGCGGGCGAGGCCCTGCCCGTGTTGCTGCGGCGCAACCTCGTGACGGGGGCCACGGTCATGCTGCGCCGCTCGTTGCTCGAGAGCGCCGCGCCGATTCCGGGGGAGTGGGTGCACGACGAATGGCTCGCAGCTATTGCCGCCTCCGTGGGGCGCGTGCGGCTCGTGCCCGAACCGCTCATCGACTACCGCCAGCACGGGGCGAACCAGATCGGCGCGCGCCGGCCCACGCTGACCGACAAGCTCGCCCGCTTGCGTGAGCCGCAAGGGGAGCGTGCCACCCGGCTTGCCCGCCGCACCGTCTTGCTGGCCGAGCGCGCTCGCGCGCTGAGCGTGACGCCCGCCGTGCAGCAGCAGCTCGACGCGAAGGCGGCACACGAGGCTCGGCGTGCGCGACTGCCGCGCGTGCGCATCGCCCGCGTTCCCGCGGTCGTCGGTGGTGTGCTCGCGGGTCGATACTCCCGATACAGTCGTGGCGCCATGGATGTGCTGCGTGATCTCGTGGCTCCGGCCGGGCCTCTGCCGGTCGTGACGGTTGCCCAGCCCGGCGACTCACAGAAGGGGTCGACCTCATGACTCGCGTGCTCATCATCACCGGCGACCCGCTCGCCGCGGCCATGGCGGGCCCCGCCATTCGAGCGTGGAACATGGCGCTCACCCTGCAGGAGGCGGGGCACGAGGTGCGGCTCGTGTCGACGACGCGTGCCGAGCATCCGTCGCCGCCGTTCACGATTGCCCACGTGGCTCCTGGTGACGAACGCGGCATCGCGGTGCACGAGCGCTGGGCCGAGGTCGTGCTCTTTCAGGGCTACGCGAACACGCAGTTTCGTACCGTCGCGCGCACCGATCGCATGCTCATCGCCGATGCCTACGACCCCATGCACCTCGAGATGCTCGAACAGGGTCGGGAACTGCCACCCTCGACGTGGGCGTTGCGGGTGTCGACCGCGCGTGATGCGCTCAACGACCAACTGCGCCGGGCCGATTTCATTCTGTGTGCGAGTGAGCGCCAGCGGCTGTTCTACCTCGGTCAGTTGGCGGGCCTCGGCCGGTTGAGCCCCGCGACCTATGCCGACGACCCCGACCTGCGGGCGCTGCTCGACGTGGTGCCCTTCGGGCTTGAGCCGAACCCTCCCGTCGCCAACGCGGGCCACGGGATGCGCGGCGTCACACCCGGCATCGACGCCGACTCGCGCGTGCTGATCTGGGGCGGCGGGGTCTACAGCTGGTTTGACCCGCTCACGTTGATTCGCGCGGTGGGGGAGGCGCGCGAGCGCGTGCCGGGCATCCGTCTCTTCTTCTTGGGCACGCGGCACCCGGGCGTCGATGAGATGGGCATCGTGCGCGAGTCGTTCGATCTCGCGACGTCGCTGGGACTCGAAGGCCGCGAGGTGATCTTCAACGACACGTGGGTGCCCTACGACCGCCGCGGCGCCTACCTCGTTGAGGCAAACGCCGGTGTCAGCACGCACCACGTTCACGTCGAGACGACGTTCTCGTTCCGCACGCGCATTCTCGATTACCTGTGGGCGGGGCTTCCCATGGTCGTCACCGAGGGCGACGGCTTCGCCGAGATCATCGCGGCCGAGAATCTCGGAATCGTC
>JBJOPU010000226.1:0-3317 GCA_046050505.1 Actinomycetota bacterium | reverse complement strand
CGGGTTACTACGACGCCTACTACGGCAGTGCGCAGAAGGTGCGCACGCTCATTCAGCGTGACTTTGCGGCGTGTTTCGAGCAGGCGGACATTCTCGTGTCGCCCTCGGCGCCGACGACCGCGTTCCGGTTTGGCGAGAAGTTGGCTGACCCGTTGGCGATGTACCTCAACGACGTGACGACGATTCCGGCAAACCTGGCGGGTGTGCCGGGAATGGGCCTGCCGATGGGTCTCGCGCCCGAAGATGGTCTGCCGGTGGGGCTGCAACTCATGGCGCCTGCGCGCGAGGATGCGCGGCTCTACACCGCCGGTGCGGCGATCGAGCAACTGCTCGAGGCGCAGTGGGGCGGGCCGCTGTGGGCGAAGGCGCCCGAGTTGCGCACGCGCTAGTCAGGCTACGCCGCGCCGTGCAAGCCGGGCCCGATCCGCGGCACTAACCTGCACCTGCACCTGCACCTGCACCTGCACCTGCACCTGCACCTGGACCTGACCCGCGGCGCTAGCTCGGACTCGCCATCGCGAGCGCGCGCTCGCGCTCGATGATCGGACTCTTGCTCGGTGCAGCAATCGGCCGTTGTTCGGGGTCGATTGACGTGGGCGGAATCAGCACGAGCTCGCCGTCGTGCCGAGCGAACTTCCAGCCGTTGTTGTGCAGCAACAGGTGGTGATGTCGACAGAGCAGCACCCCGTGGGCAATATCGGTTGTTCCGCCCTCTGACCAGGGCACGATGTGGTGTGCTTCAGTCCAGGAGGGTGGTCGATCACACCCCGGGAACCGGCAGCCTCCGTCGCGGGCGGCAAGTGCGAGTCGTTGACGGCGCGTGAAGAGCCTCGCTTCGCGGCCGAGCGCCACGACATCGCCCCGGGAGTCGATGACGACCGGGATGACTCCGGACGAGCATCCGTGTCGGTGGGCGGTGTCGATGCTCACGGGCTCTGTTTGCCCTTCGATGCGCGCGAGGCCGTGGCCGGCGCGCAGGTCGCGCTCGGCAACGACGACCTGCACGGCGGGGGAGCGAGTGCCGATGACGTCGGTCGGCGCAACGTCGCCGCCGATGCGCACGAGGTCGACGAGGGCATCGAGCGCGAGCTGTTCGGTGCTGCGGGTGTCGCGCGTGATGCGCTCAGCACGTTCGCGTTCGCCCGCGCTCACGAAACGGGGGCCGCCTCGTCGCGGAGAGGTGGCGCCATCAACCGCATCGCGCACGAGGGCGGCCGACTCGGGGTCGAGTAATCCGCTCAGGCGTGTCATGCCATCGGCCTGACGACTCAGGAAAAGGTAGCGGCGTTCGCGCAGTGCTTGCTCGCGTTCGGCAATCTGCTCGGGTTGGCCCTCGAGGTCGAGCAGCGCGCGAGCCTGGCGGGCGCGCACGGCCAGCTGTTCGAGTGTGAGCACGACTGACTCGGCGACCAGCTGCGTGGCGGCGGCGCTGAGTTGTGCGGCGGTGACGTGGGAGTCGGGTTGACCGAGCGCTCGAGCAATGGCGTCTGCCGCCTCAACGCTCAGCCGCGTGTGAGCGACGGCTTCGGCGACAGGCTCGAGCCAGGGTGTCGCGGCGGCCGTTTGGCCACCAACTGAGTCGACCCCGAGCGGGCCATCGGCCGAATCCGCCGCTTCAGACGTGCCAGCCAGCATCCCCCCCACCCGCACAAGCGCAGCGGCATCGTGCGAACTCGAACCGGTGAGGTGCTGCACGAGATGCTGGGCGGTGCGACTGCCGAGACGCTGGGCGAGCCCGTCGTGGCCGAGCGAGTGGTGCGAGCGGCGGGCGATCTCGTCGGCGAGAATCGCGAGGTTGGTGTCGGTGCGGCGCCGCAACTCGGCGAGCTGTGATTGCTCGGCAAGTAACGCATCGTCGCTCAACTGTCGAACTACGCCGCGGTCGTAGTGGTGTAGCGCGGGCAGATCGAACGCAACGCCAGCCCCCTCAGACGAGTTCGATAGTGCGTTCGATGAATACATACTTCATTCTCTCAAAGGCTAGAACTGATGTACAGAGCATGAGGGAAACTCGTGGAGAAGAAATCCCTCGTGCTGCTGTGGAGGAGGGGATGGCCGCAACGGCAGCGAAGAGAGCAGTGCGCAAGGCACCGAGCAGAGCAGCAAACAGGGAGACGAGCGCGGCAGCGAAGAGGCTGGCGTGAGAGAGGCACGCGTGGCGCCCGCACCTCCGCAAACACTCGAGCACGGGCATCCACCTGCAAGAATCGCCCCTGATGATTACGCGCGTTCTCACCCTCGTCGCTTACACGGCGCTGCCGATCGTGGGTGTGGTCTGGCTCGGCTGGGATTGGCGCGAGATCGTGCTGCTCTATTGGCTCGAGAACATCAGCCTCGGCGCCGCAATGTTCGTCACGCTGCTGCGCACCGCCCGCGCTACGCCCGTCGCGACGCCGGCACCCGAAACCACGCCCGTCGCGACGCCGGCACCCGCGGCCACGCCCGAAGCGCCGTCCGAAACGACAGCAACAGACCCCGCCAGCGCCGACCCCACCACCCTCCACCCCGCCGCGGGCATCATGCTCGCTTTGTTCTTCTCGGTGCACTACGGCATGTTCACGCTCGTGCACGGCCTCTTCGTCTTCGCGCTCGTCACGAGCGGCTTCGGCATCCCAACAGAGTCCGACCGCCCGCTCAACCTCGGCGGCGTGCTCCTCGTCTGGGCGATCGGCGGCGCCGTTCAGGTGGTCGCCGCCGCCATCGGCTCACTACCCGACAAACGGGGCACGTCGCTCATGATGAGTGCGTATCCGCGCATCATCGTGCTGCACCTGACGATCATTCTCGGAGTCTTCGCCATCATCATGCTGCAGTGGGGCCCCGCGGCCGCGATCGTGCTCATCGGCATTCACGCGCTGATTACGCTGTCAACGTGGATGCTCGCCGACCGCCGCGCGAAATCCCCCCTCGCCCCGCAACCGTAGGATTGCCTCATGGCGCGCGCTGATCTCATGGACTTCGACAAGGCACTGGAACTCTTCGAGCCGGTGCTCGGCTTCGAGGTGCACGTCGAGCTGAGCACGAAGACGAAGATGTTCTCGGATGCCCCGAACCCCGCCTTCAGCGGCAACGAGGTCTCCGAGCCCAACACGGCCATCACCCCCGTCTGCCTCGGCCTGCCGGGCAGCCTGCCGGTCGTCAACGAGCAAGCCGTGAGCTACGCGATCTCGCTGGGCCTCGCGCTCGGCTGTCAGATCGCCGAGAGCAGCACGTTCAGCCGCAAGAACTACTTCTACCCCGACACCCCTAAGAACTACCAGATCAGCCAGTACGACGAGCCGATCGCGTTCGAGGGCGAGGTCGAGGTCGAGCTGCCC
>JBJOPU010000225.1:0-3323 GCA_046050505.1 Actinomycetota bacterium | reverse complement strand
GCACGGCGAGCAGCACGAGGCCCACGAGCATGACAAGCCCGCCGAAGGTCGTCGTGATGAGCGCTTGCAGGGCGGCACCGCGGCTTGCTTTGCGGTGGGTGTAGTGGCCGATGAGCAGATACGAGAAGATGCTCGTGGCCTCCCACAGCACGAACAACAGGTAGACATCATCGGCCAGCACGAGGCCATACATCGCTCCCGCGAACGCGAGCAAGACCGCGGCGAATCGGCCGAGACCGGGCTCATCATCGCGAAAGTACGAGGCGCAGTAGAGCAGCACGAGACTGCCCACGCCGGTCACGATGAGGGCGAGCATCCACGACAGCGGATCCATGCGCACGTCGAGCGAGAGCTGCAATTGCTCGATCCACATGAAGCGCTCGACGGGATGCTGTGCCGCATCACTCGCGAGCGCCAGGGGCGCCTGCACCAGCGTGTGCGCGAACGCCCCGAGGGGCACGAGGGCGGCGACCCAGAACACCCGACCACGCAGAACGCGAGCGAGCGGCACGAGAGCGAGAGCGGCCACCGCGAACACCATCAGGACGATGAACATGCGTCCTCCCTCGGTGTCGGTGGTTCGGCAAGGGGGTAGGGCGTCTCGGCGCGGTCGCCGGATAACCCCAGCCTACTGAGCGATTCCGAGTGAATGCCTCAGGTCGTTCAGGTGCTGCAGTAGCTGAGCGACGGCCGCCGGATCAGCAACTCGATAGGCCGCTCGCGAGGCCGCGGTGCCCACCTTGATAGCTAGGTCGTCGGGTTCGAGCACGGCGAAAGCGTCCTCATCGGTGAGGTCATCACCGGCGAACAGCACCGCCTCCGGGGCGAATCGCCCCCGCAGTGCGAGCAGCCCGTCACCCTTCGTCACGTCGCGCACGGCGAATTCGACAACGTTTTTGCCCTCGCGCACGGTGAGTGCACCATCACCCTCGAGGGCCGCGACACGCACCGCACGATTGAGGGCGGCGGCCGCGACCGCGTCGACGAGTCGGGTGTGCACCGCGCAGCCGGCCGGCTTGTGCTCGATCCACGCGCCATCGGTCGCCGCGACGAGGGGCGCGAGCCGCGCGAGCAGCGCGTCGACTCGCTCACGGTCGGCGACGCCCAAGGCCGGTAGGGCATCCCCCGCGTCGAACTGCACTTCCAGACCGTGCGAGCCCACGAGCGGCACGTCGGCGGGTAGCTCGCTCACCGCGGCCAGGCTCGCGAGCGATCGACCCGAGATGAGCGCCAGGGTGACGCCGGGCATCGTGTGCAGCCGCGCGAGCGCATCCAGGGCATCCGGAAGCGCACGCGCGTGTGCCGGGTCGTCGACCTCGGGCGCGAGGGTTCCGTCAAAGTCGAGGGCCACGAGAATGCGCTCGTGAGCGGCGAACCGATCGAGCGCCGCGAGTAGGTCAGGGGCGAGCGTCATCGCGCACTCGAATGGTGGTTCGCGTGCCGAAGAGTGTCGAGAAACGTGTTCGACCAGCGCGACACATCGTTGTCGTGGACGCGACGGCGAAGGGCGCGCATACGCGTGGTGCGTTCTCGCTGCGGCATGCGCACGGCAGCGAGCATGGCTACTTTCAGCCCGTCGATGTCGTGCGGGTTCACGAGCAGGGCGTTCTTGAGTTCATCGGCGGCTCCCGCAAACTCGCTCAGAATCAGCACGCCGCCCTCGTCGCGCTGGCATGCCACGAACTCTTTCGCCACGAGGTTCATGCCATCGCGCAATGCCGTCACGAGCATGACGTCGGCGGCGAGGTAGAGCGCCACCATTTCTTCGCGCGGGTAGCCGTGGTGCAAGTAGGCCACGGCGCTGTGACTGATCGTGGCATAGGTGCCGTTGAGCCGCCCGACCGTCAGTTCGATTTCGTCACGCAAGTGCATGTAGGCGGCGACGCGCTCGCGGCTGGGGCTCGCGACTTGCACGAGCACGGCATCCCCCACCGACAGCGAGCCTTCTTCCAGGAGCTCGCCAAAAGCCTTCAATCGGTGACGGATGCCCTTCGTGTAGTCGAGGCGATCGACCCCCAGCATGATCGTCGCGGGGTTGCCGAGGTCATCGCGAATCTGTTGCGCGCGGGCGCGCACCTCGGGCCGCTGAGCGATCTCTTCGAACCCCGCGACATCGATCGAGATCGGAAAGGCCTTGGCGATGACCGAGCGGTGACCACCCAGTCCATCAGGAACGCGGATTTCTGGCGTGCGCGTGGCGTATCCCAACAGCCGACGCACGGCCCGCGAAAAGTTGCCGGCATCGGCGACGCGTTGGAACCCGATGACGTCGGCGCCCAACAGTCCTTCGATGACCTGGGTGCGCCACGGCAATTGCGCGTAAAGCCCGTAGGGCGGAAAGGGAATGTGGTTGAAGAAGCCGATAGTGAGGTCGGGGCGTTGCTCGCGCAGCATGCGTGGCACGAGCTGCAGTTGGTAGTCCTGCACCCACACCGTGGCGCCGGGGCTGGCGACCTGCGCGCTCGCATCAGCGAAACGCTGATTGACCTCGACGTAGGCCTCCCACCATTCACGGTGGTAACTGGGCTGGGCGATGACGTCGTGATACAGCGGCCACAGCGTGTCGTTGCTGAAGCCCTCGTAGTAGTTCTCGATCTCTTCGGGGCTTAAGGCCACCGGAATGAGCATGACCTCATCAGCCACGAAAGGCTCGAGCTCGAGATCGGGCTGGCCAGCCCAGCCGACCCACGCCCCCGTCGAGGCCCGCATGACCGACTCGAGCGCGGTAACGAGTCCGCCCGGCGAGCGTTGCCAGCTCGCTGTGCCGTCATCGTCGACCACGCGGTCGACCGGCAATCGGTTCGATACGACGACAAAGTCGTAGAGGTTCGTGGCGGTCATGTCGCTCGCTCGTTTCCGGGGCTGATGCTCGGGGGAATCGTCGGTGCGGGGCTGTCCGGCGTTTCCCACGGTATCAGCCGGGTTGTCGCACGGTTCGACGAACCGTCATGAGGCGTTCACTCGTGCCTCGCCGAGGAGCGCGGGTGAGCGGCCTACCCTGGCGCCGTGATCAGCATCGGAATGGGAACGACGAGCGTTATGCCGCGTCGCTTGCACGACGCCTTCCGCCTGGCCGCCGAGGCCGGCTACGACGGAGTCGAGATCATGGTGACGAGCGACCCTGACACGCGCAACCCGCGCGTGATCAGCGCCTTGAGTGAGCGGTACGGGATGCCCGTGCTGAGCATCCACGCCCCCGTCTTGGTCTTGACGGCCTTCGTTTTCGGCGCCGACCCGCATCGCAAGCTCGACCGTTCGGCGGCGCTCGCGCGGCAGGTCGGAGCGCACACCGTCGTCGTGCACCCGCCGTTTCGCTGGCAGAC
>JBJOPU010000224.1:0-3328 GCA_046050505.1 Actinomycetota bacterium | reverse complement strand
GGTCGTCTCATTCGTCGAAACCTTGCCCGACGGGGAAGACTATGTCTCGTGGATGCGCGCCAACATCGAAGCGGTCGCCCAAGCGTTGACGCCGGCGTGACGCCAGAGGGTGTTTCGAGCGACCCCACACCGGTGCTGAGCATCCGGGGCGGGGCGCTCGTGTTTGGTGAGCGTGTGCTGTGGAGCGGTCTCGACCTCGACGTGCAGCCGGGCGAGTTCATCGCCGTGTTGGGCGGAAACGGCACGGGAAAAACGAGCCTCTTGCGCGCGATGCTCGGCGAGCAACGCCTCGACGCCGGTGAGGTTCTCGTGGGTGGGCACGCCGCGCATCGGGGGCACCGGCGCATCGGCTACATCCCTCAGCAGAAGATTGCCGCCCCCGGTACGCCGTTGCGCGGCCGCGACCTCGTGATGCTGGGCGTCAACGGTCAGCGATACGGGCCACCCATCACCACAAAGGCCGATCGCGCGACGGTGGATGCCCTGCTCGCGGCCGTGGGCGCCACCGGTTACGCCGACCGCCCGCTCGGCAGCCTCTCGGGGGGCGAGCAACAGCGCCTGCGCGTTGCCCAGTCTCTCGCCGACGACCCGACGCTGCTGCTGTGTGACGAACCACTCATGAGCCTCGACCTGCAGCACCAGCGCGCGGTGAGCGAACTCATTGATGCCCGGCGGCGGGAACACGGCACCGCGGTCATCTTCGTGACGCACGACATCAACCCGGTGCTCCCCATGGTCGACCGGGTGCTGTATCTCGCTCACGGACGCTTCACGGTGGGAACGCCCGACGAGGTCTTGCGCGACGACGTGCTCTCGCGTCTGTACGGCACGCCCGTCGAGGTATTTCGCTCGCACGGTCGCGTCATCGTTGTCGGCGTGCCGGAGGCCGAGCACCACCACGAGGTGGTCGCATGATCGGCGTCGACTGGGCCACCTACGTGCAATTGCTGGCCCTGGTGCAGAACTCCATCATCGCGGCCGCCGTGCTCGGAATCGTGGGGGGGCTCATCGGCGTCTTCGTGATGCAACGCGACATGGCCTTCGCCGTCCACGGCATCAGCGAGCTCTCTTTCGCGGGCGCGGCAGCCGCCCTCCTTCTCGGGCTCAATGTGGTTGCCGGGTCGATCGTGGGCTCGCTCATCGCGGCGGCCCTCATCGGCGTGCTCGGCGCGAAGGCGCGTGATCGCAACTCCATCATCGGCGTGCTCATGCCCTTTGGGTTGGGTTTGGGCATCCTCTTTCTCGCTCTGTACCCGGGCCGCAGTGGCAATAAGTTCGGCCTCTTGACGGGCCAGATCATTAGCGTCGATCTGCCGCAGCTCGGTCTGCTCATCGCCATCAGCATCGTCGTGCTCGTTGCCCTGCTGGTGGTGTGGCGACCGTTGACCTTCGACAGTCTCGACCCCGAGGTGGCCAGTGCTCGGGGGGTTCCCGGGCGGGCCCTCAGTGTCGTGTTCATGACCTTGTTGGGGCTCACGGTCGCGGTGTCCGTGCAGATCATCGGGGCGCTTCTCGTGCTCGCCCTGCTCGTTACTCCTGCGGCTGCGGCGTTGCGCGTGTCGGCATCACCCGTGCTCGTCCCCGTGCTGAGCATGATCTTCGGGTTCGTGTCGGCTGTGGGCGGCATTCTTCTCGCTCTGGGCGGTTCGTTGCCGATCAGTCCGTACATCACGACGATCTCGTTCGCGATTTACCTCGTGTGCCGCATCGTCGGCCAACGCGCATCGCGGCACGTCGCGAGCTCGTTGCCGACTCGGGTCGCCGCATGAAGCGCAACACCTGGCAACGGGAAGCCGTACGCACGGCGCTCGCCGGATCAGAAACCTTTGTGAGCGCGCAAGCCCTTCATGGTGCCTTGAAGGATGCTGGCTCAAGCATCGGCCTCGCGACGGTCTACCGGGCTCTCGCTGACCTCGCGGACGAAGGCGAGGCTGACTCGCTGCAGCAAGATGGCGAGTCGCTCTACCGAGCGTGCACGCCCGGAAGTCACCACCATCACCTCATTTGCCGCAACTGTGGGCTTACGGTCGAGATCGAAGCGGAGGCCATCGAACAGTGGGCGCGCGAGGTCGCGACGCAGCATGGTTTCGTTGAACCACATCACGTTGTCGACGTCTTTGGTCTCTGTCGAGACTGCGCGGTCACCACGGCCTAGCGAACACGCGAGAATGGTGCATGAACCGGGCTCGCGTTGCCTAGACGTTGGCCGACTCACGGTTTACGATCAACAGACGGTCGCCACCACCCACTGGGCACCGATACTCGGCGACCAGCAATCAGAGTGGCCACGATGGATTTAAGGGAGAGCCTCATGCGCGAGTTGCACTGTGCGCGAACGATGGCGGTGCAATCATGAGCAACCCATGGGTGGGTCGAGCTCTGCGGGGCAAGGCAGCACCAGTCACGCCCGAAGAAGAAGACGAGTCGTCGGGCTCGTGGGGCGCCAAGCTCGATTCGTTCCTGCCGCCCGAGAATGCCGCGCCGGCAGCGAAAGCGGCGCCCGCGGCAAAGCCGCCCGCCGCTGAGAAAGAGCCGGCACCGAAAGCCGCTCCCGCGACGCCGCCGGCCGCTCCTGCCGCGGCGGCACCTGTGAGCACGGAGCGCATGACGATTCAAGAGTCGCTTGACTCACTCATGAGCCTGCAGGGCGCGCTGTGTGCCGCTCTCGTCGATAGTGGCTCGGGGATGATCCTCGGCCAGGCCGGCTCGGGAATCAACATGGATATCGCCGCTGCGGGCGCCACCGAAGCTGTGCGCGCCAAGCTCGCAACCATGGCCTTGCTCGGGCTGACCGACACGATCGACGACATGATCATCACGCTCTCGACTCAGCACCACGTCGTTCGACCGTTGACGCGTGACCCCAAGGTCTTCTTGTACGTCATCGTCGACAAGACGCAGTCGAACCTGGCGATGGCACGGTACAAGGTGACCGAGTACGACGGCCGTTTGGTTCTCTAACCGTGGGCATTCATTTGGTTGTTCGACCCGCCCGGCCTACGCTGAAGTCCTCACAGCGGCGTGACGTCGAGTTGGTTCGTCAGCCGCGACGACAGTAGGCGGCAAGGACTCATGGCACAACAATCTGCCCACGACGGCGACGACGGCCTGGTAAAGGTTGCGTCGCCGACTGATCGCGTCGACAACGGTTGGGATGACGCGGCTCGCGCCGTCTTTTCGGTGCGCAAGATTGACGCCCCGATGGGCATCGTGTTGCAGCCCGACGCGCGCGCCCCCTACCTTCTCGACCTGCAAGGCAAGAAGTTCTACTCGACCGACGACCTCACTGACTTTCCGACCCACCCCGTGCACGTGGGAGTTCAGACCT
>JBJOPU010000223.1:0-3354 GCA_046050505.1 Actinomycetota bacterium | reverse complement strand
GCGGCGGAGCTCACGCGCCGCCACCTGGTGCGCCGCCGCTTGGGCAGCCTTGACCGCGCTGTAAGCACCAATACCGGCCGTCGGGGTTTCGGCAACCACCCCGCTGATCGAGACGACGAACGGCGAACCGCCGTTCGTGGCGCTCTCAGCGAGCGCCGGGGTTGCTGCACGCAATACGCGCATGGGCGCGAGCACGTTGATGGCCCACAGCGATTCAAGTGTCTCGTCGCTCGTGTCCACGAGCGGCCCGAAGGCGACGGCTCCCG
Organism: Actinomycetota bacterium; assembly: GCA_046050505.1. Classification (GTDB taxonomy): domain Bacteria; phylum Actinomycetota; class Actinomycetes; order Actinomycetales; family Microbacteriaceae; genus Microcella. The sequence goes on along the minus strand of JBJOPU010000223.1, from coordinate 3,088 downwards.
AGGCAACGATCACGCCGTCGAGTCGGCCATGGGCGGTTATCGCCGAAGCGACCACCTTCTCGGCCTGGCCCGCCTCCGTGAGGTCGGCAGGAATGAGCGCGGCACCCGCAATGTCGAGGTCGTCAAGGGCGAGCATCGAACGTCCCGTGAGCGTCAGGTGCGCGCCCGACGCGGCGAGCTGGTGAGCGAACTCGCGGCCGAGGCCGCCCGTCGCGCCCAGAACAATGATGGATGCACCCGCAAGCTCAGTCATGGCCCCACGGTACGTCGGCTCTCTGGGAACACGCAGAGCGCACCCAGCGAGTGTGCCGCTGACGCTTAGGTGATGGAGTCGCTCAGCCTCGCTGCGCGTAACCCAACGCCTGCTGCGCAAAAGCCGCTCCCACCTCGAGCGTCTGCTCGCGGTAGCGCCGCCAGTTCTCGTGGCTCAGGCGCTCGTGCTCCTCGGGGTCGAATCCCTCGCGCTCGTAGACACGACGCCCACCCGCGATCCACGAGAGCTGCGACGCGAGCCCCACCTCGAGGTGAAACTGCAAGCCCCAGGCCGCATCACCGAGACGGTAGGCCTCGATGATGCCGTTGGTCTCGCCGAGCAGCACGGCGCCTTCGGGTAGCTCGTGGCTGTCGAAGTGGTAGTGGTACACGGCGACCTCGCCGTCGTCGCTCGAGCGCGCGAGAGCGCCGACGACGGGGTCGGCGGCGGCTTCGTCGGTCAAGCGCACAGTCGTCCACCCGAGTTCGGGCACGGGTGAGGGTTTGAAGGGCGCTCCGGCGGCGGCGGCGAGCAGCTGCGAGCCGAAGCAGAGACCCAGCGTGGGCATCCCGATTTCGAGGGCGCGTTCGAGGATGCGCTTCTCGTGGGTCATCCAGGGGTGCTCGGCTTCTTCAGATACGCCCGCGTAGGCGCCGAGCGAGATGATTCCGCTGAAGCGTTCGAGAGCATCCACCGCGGGTGCGCCCTCGGGGTCGCGTTGAACATCCCAGGTCACGATGCGCAGTCCGGCTTCGGCGAGGGGCGCGGCCAACTCATTGAGGTTGTCGTCGGGATCGTGAATCACGACAAGCACTTCGGGGGTGGTGGCGCTCACGAGTGCACCTCTTGCATGGCCCGGATGTAGTCGCGAATCGTTGGCACGCCCTCGAGTTTGTCACGGAAGAACGTATTGACGAGGTTGATCACGCGCGCCTGAGCAGCCTCAACTTCGGCGGTTCGGCGCTCGCCCGCCTCTTGGTCTTCGAGGGTGCGGCGCAGGCTCAACAGGGCCGAGACGATCTCGGTCTCTTCATCACCATCGAGCAGCTGGATGACTTGCATCATGAGCGCATCGGTCTGATCGCGCACGGCTTCAATCGGGATGCTCGAACCCGCCTGTGTCGCATTGTCGAGCGTCGAGATGAGCGACCACACCTGATAGAGAATCGTCGCCGGCTCATCGAAGAGTTCACGCACATAGGCGGCATCCATGTGTCGGCCCGAGAGGCGGAAGATGTTGTACATGCGTTTAGCGGCTTTGCCGTAGTTGACCTGCTTGGTGAGGTACTTGCGCACTTCGTCTTCGAGCCGTTCGACGTACTCGTCGAGCGCATCGTCGCTGACGTGCTGCACGACCTTCGTAAACGTGGGCAAGTCGTCGGCTTCGAGATAGACCTCTTGAAAGTAGGCGTCGAGGTAGCCGTCGAGGGCAACGATCTCGCCCTCGGGCGACTCCCACGTCACGTCGATGACGTTGCTCGCGTTCGAGAGTGACTTGCGGGCGGGGTCGGTCACGACCCAGTCGAGCTTGCACCAGCCCGGGTCGAGCGCGGCTTCGTGCCACGTGATCGTCTGCACCGAACCATCGGAGAGCGCCAGCACAATGCGCTCGGCCTCGATCTCGGCGGGCGTCCACGTGATTGGGGTGCCGTGTTTGCGCGCGACGCCGTTGTGCACGCCGTCGGCCGGGTAGCTGCCGAGCTTGCCCTCGAGAAACTGAAACGCGTCGCCCGTGTAGGTGCGTCGCGCAGCGGCACGCATGAGGTCGGCCATGATGCGGCACGCTTCTTCGCGCGTGGGCGCCTTGATGTTGAGGCGCTGAAAGTAGTCACAGTCACCAGGGAACGACTGAATCTTCGACTGCGCGGCCGAGCCGCTCAGCGCGAGTGCACTCTCGGCAATCTCGGGCGGTCCCGTGACCTCAACGACCTGGCCGATGCGGCGAAAACGCTCGAGGTCGCGCGGCGCGAAGTCGAGCATGCTCACGCGGTGCCCGAACGTTCCGCTCTCGTGCGACACGATGTGGTCGTCGCTCGAGGCATCGGCCGCGATGGCCGCGAGCCACTGCACCGCGGCCTCTTCGTCGAGCTGCACGCCGAGTCGCGCCGCGGCCTCGCGAATGCGCTCGATGTCGTCGGCAGGGCTCTGCTGATCGGGCTGCTCGGTCATCGTGGTGCCTCTCGGTGCGGGAGGGGTCAGGGGCGCGCGGCGAGCTCGGCTCGCACGGCCCGGAAGAGGGCCGCCTGATCGCGCGCATCGTCGAGTGCATTATGCGTCAGCGTGATGTCGAGCCCATAGCGTTCGGCGACAAAGTTCATACTCGTGCCGGCCCAACTCGAGCCCGTTGCTCCGAGGTAGAAGGCCTTGATGTCGAGCGCGGAGTGGCCGAAGGGGTTGTGGCCGAGATAGCGGTGGAAGTAGTCGGCCACGAACATCCAGTCAAAGACCGCATTGAAGCCGACCATGACGGGGCGGTGCCCCGAAGGCGTGACCGAGGCGATCCAGTCGGCGAACTGTTGCATGGCTGTCGCCGGCGCGGTTGCGGATGCTCGCAAACCGTCGAGCGTAAAGCCCCCGACACTCATCGCCGCCTCGAGCACTCCCTCGCGGTCAGGTTGCAGCTCGACATAGAAGCTCGGCTCGGTGTCGGCGGCATCGACGAGGCACGCCCCGACCGACAGCATGGCGTAGCCGCTCGGGCTCGGACCAGCCGCTTCGATGTCGACGCTGATGTACGTGACGGGTTTCTCGCGCCGCTCGGCGGTGTCAGAACTCACGGGGCCATTCTGCCGTTCGGCTCGCCAAACGCCGACCAGTCGGGGCAATGCGCCACAC
>JBJOPU010000222.1:0-3406 GCA_046050505.1 Actinomycetota bacterium | reverse complement strand
CTATTCCCCGCGCTTAGCTGGGAATCTCTGGGGTGTTTGGTGAGCGCCCCGACGCGATGACGGATGCCCGCATCCGTTCTGGGAGCGCGCACAGATGTGCAGCGCATGTCAGACTGCCGCCATGCCCGCGAGTGACCCGGAGACCGCGAAGATCGCCGCCGCGCTCACGGCTGCGCAGCGGTACTACATGCAAGACCTCACGATGGAGGCGATCGCCGCCGAGTTAGGCACCTCGCGCTCGTCGGTGTCACGGTTGCTGTCGTTCGCCCGCGAGTCGGGGCTCGTCGACATCCAGATTCGCTCGCCTTTCGATCGCGGGCTCGATCTTGAGCAAGAGATTCTTGCGCGGCATCGCGTGGTCGCGCACGTCGTGCCGATGCCCGAGTCGATCAGTGATGTTGATCGCCTCGAGCGCGTGGCGATGACCGCGGGTCGACTGCTCGGGCGTTTCGTTGACGCGAACATGGTGGTGGGGGTGGCGTGGGGCTCAACGCTCGGAGCGATGAGCCGGCACCTCGTCAAGAAGCCCACCCACAACACCGTGGTCGTGCAGATGAACGGCGCCGGCAACATGCAAACCACCGGAATCGACTACGCGAGCGAAATCCTGCATCGTTTCGGCGAAGCATTCGGCGCGCAAGTGCAGCAGTTTCCGGTGCCCGCGTTCTTCGACGACCCCGCGACTCGAGACGCGCTGTGGCGCGAACGCAGCACACGGCGGCTTCTCGAGATTCACGGGCGTATGGATGTCGCCGTATTCGGACTCGGCTCACCCTTCGCCGAAGTGCCCAGCCAGGTCTATATCGGTGGCTACCTCGATGCCGCTGACTACCGCAGCTTGAGTGCCGACGGTGTCGTGGGAGACGTGGCCACGGTGTTCTTTCGCGGCGACGGAACCTCAGACGGCATCGCGCTCAACGCCCGGGCCTCCGGTCCGGAACTCGACCGTTTGCGCCGCGTTGCTCGACGTGTGTGCGTCGTCTCGGGAGTGCAAAAACTGCCGAGCCTGCGCGGCGCGCTCGCCGCGGGCCTCATCACCGATCTCGTGCTCGATGAGAGTCTCGCGACCGCACTCGTCTCGGGCGACGACACGGCGGTGAAGGGCTGAGCCGCGGGGTCGCTGCACGTTTGTGCAGAGGGGTTGGAAGATTGGGCGAACCGTCGGAGGATTGACCCGGCGACACGAGCCGTCGCCCTCGACACGTCGAACGAGAACGGTCAGCATCCCGATGCCTTCCCGCACGTCATCCTCTTCAGCTCGCTCGACCGTCGAGGCGCTGCGCGCTCGACCGGAGTGCGAGGTGCTCATCATCGGTGCGGGCATCAACGGCATCGCGACCTTCCGGGATCTCGCGCTCAATGGGGTCGACGTCGTGCTCGTTGACCGCGACGACTACGTGGCCGGTGCCTCGTCTGGCTCGTCGCACATGATCCACGGCGGTATTCGCTACCTCGAGAACGGTGAGTTTCGCCTCGTCAACGAGTCGGTGCACGAGCGCAATGCGCTCCTGCGGCTGGCGCCGCACTACGTGCGTCCGCTGCCGACGACGATTCCGATCTTCTCGACCTTCTCGAGCTTGCTCGCGGCACCGTTGCGCTTCATGGGCGTGAAGACGAAGGGGCGCAAAGAGCGTGGCGCGCTCATCATCAAGGTCGGCCTGACGATCTACGACATCTTCTCGCGCGACGGGGGGCGCGTGCCGCGGCACCAGTTCCGGGGGGCGAAGGCCTCGCGCGCGCTCTTGCCCGCGCTGCGCCGCGACGTCAAGTGGACGGCGACCTACTACGACGCCTCGATGCACGACCCCGAGCGGCTCGCGCTCGATGTGCTGATGGATGGCGTGGCCGAGGGCGACCGCGCGCGAGCATCCAACTACCTCGAAGCCGTGGGCATGGGCGCCGACGGTGCGGTGACCCTGCGCGATGCGGTCACGGGCGACACCTTCGACATTCGGGCGCGGGTGGTCGTCAACGCCTCGGGCCCGTGGACCGACCTCACCAACGAAGCTCTCGGCGAGCCGACCCAGTTCATGGGCGGCACGAAGGGCTCGCACATCGTCGTCGATCACCCCGAGCTGCTCGCCGCGTGCAACGGTCGCGAGATCTTCTTCGAGTTTTCGGATGGCCGCATCGTGCTCATCTACCCGCTCAAGGGTCGCGTGCTCATCGGCACGACGGACATCGCGCACGACATGGCCGAGCCGATCCGCTGCACCGAGCCCGAGGTCGATTACTTCATTGACGTCGTCAAGTACGTCTTTCCGAGCATCCCCGTCGACCGGTCGCACATCGTCTTCCGCTTCTCGGGCGTGCGGCCCCTGCCACGGCAGGATGCCGCCTCGAACGCGCAAATCAGTCGCGACTACCGCGTCGAAGAGGGTGAACGCGGCGGCGTGCCCGTGTTGAGCCTCGTCGGCGGCAAGTGGACGACCTTCCGCGCGCTCGGTGAGCAGCTCGGAGGGCGCGTTCTCGCCCTGTTGGGTCGCACGCGCAGCGTGAGCACCGACGGCCGACTCATTGGCGGAGCGGTCGGCTATCCGACCACGCCCGAGGCACGCTCCGCGTGGCTTGCGGTGCACGGTGCGACCGTGGGTTCTGACCGTGCGGCCGAGCTGCTCGAGCGCTACGGCACGAGTGCGGAGGCGATCATCCGTCGTATCGCCGCGACGTCGGATGCGCCCCTCGCCGCCGCCCCCGACTACTCGCGCGCCGAACTGCGGCACCTCGTCGAGACGGAGCAGGTCGTGCGCCTCGTCGATGTGCTGCTGCGCCGCACGTCGCTCGCCTTCCGCGGCCTCGTCACCGATGCCCTGCTGCTCGAGCTCGCCGACCTGCTCGGCGACTCGCTGAGCTGGGATGCACAGCGTCGCGCGCAGGAGGTCGACGATGCCAGGCTGTATCTCGCCGACCGGCACGGAATCATGTTCGACAGCGCAGCGGAGCGCTCTCGCAGAAAGGGCTGAGCCATGAGCCACATCGTCGCGATCGACCAAGGCACCACGAGCACGCGCGCGGTGGTCGTCGACCACACGGGCGCGATTGTGTCGGTGGGTCAGCACCCGCACGAGCAGATCTTTCCGAAAGCCGGGTGGGTCGAACATGACCCGATGGAGATCTGGACCAACACGCAAGAGGTGATCGGCCAGGCTCTCGGTAAGGCAAGCATGACCCGCCACGATGTGTCGGCGATTGGCATTACCAACCAGCGCGAGACCGCCGTGGTGTGGGATCGCCTGACGGGCAAGCCCGTTTACAACGCCATCGTCTGGCAAGACACTCGCACGCAAGATCTCGTCGATGCGCTTGCCGCCGACGGGGGAGTGCGCCGGTTCGCCGGGATCACGGGCCTTCCGCTCGCCACGTACTTCAGCGCCACCAAGATCGCGTGGATTCTCGACAACGTTGA
>JBJOPU010000221.1:0-3410 GCA_046050505.1 Actinomycetota bacterium | reverse complement strand
TGTCTTTCATCGCGGGGCGGGCCTCACTAACTCCAGTGCCTCACTAGCTCCAGTGCCTCACTAGCTCCAGTGCGGGTAGTGCGCCTCGACCACGTTGGGGTGCGAGCGCACGCGGCTCTTGAGCCAATTGACGCCAAACACCGGGTGCAGCGGATTGCTGGGGTCGCGGGTGACTCCCGCGGCCTCAGCGGCCAATTCGGCAGGCAAGTCAATCGTCGGAATCTCGGCGTCGAGCGCGGGGCCGAAGAAGAAAGGCACCGAGATGCGTTCGTCGCCCGCCTCGGGTGACTGCACGCGGTGCAAGGTGGCCTTGAGGTACCCGTTCGTGGCGATCTCGAGCAGCTCGCCGATGTTGACGACGAAGGCGCCCGGAACCGGCGGAGCATCGATCCACTCGCCGTCTTTCTCCACCTGCAGGCCGCCCTTGCCGTCTTCGACGTAGAGCAACGTGAGCACGCCGAGGTCTTTGTGAGCGCCAACGCCTTGCGTGCCCTCGGTGCGCTCACGCCCCGGATAGCGCGCAATCTTGAGGTGGGGCGAGGCGTTGCCGGCGAAGGCCGCGTCGAAGGTGTCGGCGGGCGCCCCGAGCGCCTCGGCCCACGACCGCAGCAGGGTCACGCTGATGGCGCCGAGACGGTCCATCCAGTCCACGGTCACGTCTCGCAGTGCCGGCAACTCGGCCGGCCAGAGGTTGGGGCCCTCGAGCGCCCAGAAGTCGGGCACTCCGTTACCGAGCGGCACAGCATCCCGTTCAGCACCGATGTCAATCTGTTCGCGCCAGTCGGTAGCGCCTTGCGTTAGCTCGCCGCCCATGCGGGTGTATCCGCGAAAGTGCGGGCTGTGCGTGTTCTCGATGGCGAGTTTCGCCTCCACCGGCAGCGCAAAAAAGTCGCGCGCCGTGGCCATCATGCGGTCGAAGAACTCCGGGGGCAGACCGTGGCCCACGAGGTAGAAGAAGCCGATCTCGTGCGTGGCGCGGCGCAGCTCGTCGCGAAAGCGAGCGGCGTCGTCGGCAGAGCCCGAGAGAAGCGAAAGGTCGAGGATGGGAAGCGTGCGCATGAGGGTTGTCCTGTTCGTCTGATGGTGGCTGTCGGGGCGAGCGCAAAGAGGGCGCACCGGGGAACTAGTTCGCAGAGGGAACTAGCGACAACAGCAACAACAGAACAGCGCGTTCATGATGCGACGACCATAGCAAATCTCTTCACCGATCAAAACCCAGGTTTGCCGCGCTCATCAGGCGCTCAGCAGAGCGTCGAGGATCACCGAGCCGACACACCGGCGGCGCACAGCCACGCGTTCTACCCTGACGACATGACCACGCTGACGGATGCCCCTCTCACGATGCTCGACGGCCGCTCGACCTCGTTCGCTGAGTTCGCGGGCAAGGTCGTGCTCGTGGTCAACGTGGCCTCCCGCTGCGGACTTGCCCCGCAATATGCCGCACTCGAAACCTTGCAGAAGACCTACGGCGACCGCGGATTCACCGTGCTCGGTGTGCCCTCGAACCAGTTTTTGCAAGAGCTGTCGAGCGAAGAGAAGATCGCGGAGTACTGCAGCACGACGTGGGGCGTGACCTTTCCCATGACCGAAAAAGCCAAGGTCAACGGCAAGAAGCGCCACCCGCTCTACGCTGAGCTCGTGCAGGCGCCCGACGAGCACGGCGTCGCCGGGCCCGTCACCTGGAACTTCGAGAAGTTTCTCGTGCTACCGAGCGGCGAGGTGCACCGCTTCCGCCCCAACGTGAAGCCCGATGCGCCCGAGATCGTCGCGCTCATCGAAGCGAACCTGCCGCACTAGTCGTGCTCTAGACCTCGATCGCTCCGCCGCGTTCGGCGAGGTAGCGGCGCAGGCTCAGGTCGGGTTCGGCCGCCTGGCGTGCGCGGTAGGTGGCGAAGTCGAGCTGCGCACGCAAGCTCTCGCCGCCGCGCATCCGTTCGGCCTGCGCGAGTTCGACCGCCTGAATCTCGCGAGCTGCCTCCGCAACCCGCGCCCACTCGGCCGCCGCGATCACGATCACACCGTCGTCGTCGGCCGCGATCATGTCGTCAGCGGTCACCTCAACGCCGTCGAGCCACGCCGTGCGCATCGAGCGGCCGGCGGGCGGAACGCGGCGTGGGCCCGGGGGCAGCGCGCCGCGGCTGTGCAGCGGGATGCCCATCTCAACGATCTGTGTCGTATCACGGTGCCGGCCCCACACGATGAGCCCGGCCAGCCCCGCTTCGCGCGCTTCGAGGGTGACGAGGTCGCCAACGCACGCTTCATCGTCGCGCCCGCCGTTGTCGACCACGAGCACAGCACCCGTGGGCGCATCGTCGATCGCTTCGAGAAACACATCGACGCTCCCGGCGTGCGTCACGGGCATCGCCGGACCGGCGATGGGCGCGTGCGGCGCAAGGGGGCGCAGCGAGGCAGGCCCGAGCCGAAGGGGCAGGCCGAGCCGCACGCAGGCATCAGCGAGAGCGGCGGTGGGCGGTGCGGCGTCGTGGGTCGGCATGGCGATTCCCTTCGTTGAGCGGCGCTTCAGACTGCCACACCGTCACATCAATGTCAGCGGGCCACCCAGGCCTTCGCGGCCTGCAACTCGGCGCCGTCGATTCCGTGCCCGCCAGACCGGGTGTGCCGGGTGACGGATGCTCCGTGCGCGCTCGCCGTGCGCTCGAGCACGTCGACACTCGTCGAGGGGGCCATCGGGTCAGAGCTCCCGTTGAGCAACAGCACCTCGACCCCGGTCACGTCGCCCATCGGATCACGGTCGCCGAACGGGTACATGCCCGAGAACGCCACCACCCGCGTGAGCACGCTCGGGTGCAGCAGAGTGGTGGCCAGGGCGATGTTGGCACCGTTGCTGAATCCGACGGCCGTGAGCGGAGCATCCGTCAGCGCGTATTCGTCGCGCGCCGCGCTGATGAACGCGGCGAGCTCGCCGGCGCGCGCGATGACGTCGTCGACGTCGAAGACGCCCTCGCGCAGCCGGCGGAACCAGCGGTTGGCGCCCGCTTCACTCACGCGTCCGCGCGGCGAGAGCACGCTCGCCCGCGGGTCGAAGTGCGCTGCGAGCGCGGTGATCTCACGCTCGTCGCCTCCCGTGCCATGCAGGGTGAGCAGCACCGGGGCTCCCGGCTCGCCGGGAGTGAACAGGTGCGGCCACGCTTCGAGGCCACCGTCAGGGAGGGCGCTCATGCGGCCACCTCCGGATTGTTCTCGTCGGGCACGCGAATGGGAATCACCGCGTGTTCGATCTGCTCGCGCGAGGGCTCGAGCCACGGCGGCAGCTTGAGCGACCTGCCCAGTTCGAGCAGCGGTTCGTCAATGTCGAAGCCGGGCGTGTCGGTTGCGATTTCGAAGAGCACGCCGCCCGGCTCGCGAAAGTAAATGCTCGTGAAGTACTGACGATCAAGAATCGCGGTGAC
>JBJOPU010000220.1:0-3426 GCA_046050505.1 Actinomycetota bacterium | reverse complement strand
CATCGATCACGGCGTCTCGGCGGAACAGGATGGTCGCCTCGGTCAGCCGAAGCCCCGACGCCCGCGGCTGGGCGAACCGCATGTCAGCGCCGACCCGAAGCGACTCCGAGACGTTCGCGAGCGTATCGGGGGACGCCAGCAGGTGCCGCGCCTGCACCTCAAGCCGGCGCGGATGCGCCCAGTCATCAGAATCGTGCGCCGTCATGAGCGAGCCGCGAGCGAGCAGCATCGCTTCGTTGCGTCGCACGTAGGTGCCGCTGTTTCGCTCGGCGCGCACCACTCGGATGCGGGGATCGAGTGTGGCGACCTCGGCAAGCACGGCATCGGCGCTGACGCTCGTCGAGGCGTCGTCCATGACGAGCAGTTCCCAGCGAGTCCAGGTCTGGGCAATGATCGACCGTACCGCCGCCACCATGCTGTGGTCCGGCTCGAAGCACGACATCACCACCGAGATGAGCGGGTCGTCGTCGTCGTGGGCGACGGGCGGTGCAATGGAGTAGAGCCCATCGAAAGCGTTCGGGGCAGAGGCGTCAATGCGCACGGGTTCGAGAGCTGCGCTCTCAAACACCGCGCCCAGCGCCGCGTCGAAGGCCGCGCCCGAGAACTCTCCCGTAGCGCGGGCGAGATCGATCGCGAGCACGCGCACCTCCGGGTGCAACGGGCTAAGCCGATCGAGCCACCGCCGCGCCGCGAGCCACTCGCCCTGCAGCAGCAACCCGTGGGCAAGGCGCACCCGGGTCGCAACCCCAACTGCCTCGTCGAGCCCACGGTCGACCAGCAGCCGGGCGAGCACTGCACCCGCCCGGTGTCGATCCGCGTCGGTCGACGCGAGCAACCACCGCGCAAGCAGCGCGCCTGCCTCACCGTCAATCGGGCCCAATACGGTGTCGATGGCGGGGGCCGATGACCCGGATGCCGCGATCGCGACCACGGCCTGCAGCCCGAACCGGTGATGGGTTGCTAACCCCGCGAGCACCTCGCCAGCGAGGTGCGAGCGACTGTGGAAGGCCACGTCGAACGAGCGCTCCGTCGCCCATCGCTCGCGTGCGAGCACGCGCACCGCGGTGCGCCGACGCGTCGACGGCGAATTCCACCAGGCGGGGTCGATCAGATCGGCGTCGAGGGGCACAACGGCCGAGACGCCGGTCATTCCCCCCTCGCCCCCGGCTTCGCGCACGCGGTGGCTGAGCCCCTGCACGGCGAGCGCAGCGACGTAGCCCGACACCACGACCAGCACCACGAGCGCGATGACCGCAGCGAGACGGACCTCGCCGACGATGATGCCCACGAGCACAGCGATCACGCTCGAGAACCCTCCGAGCGCGATGGCAGCGACGGCACGGCGCCGTAACGACCATCGGCCGAGAAGCTCATGGAGAAACCTGATCACTCTGCGACGATAGTCGAGCCCGACGCATCGACGGTTCTGAATGGATGATCCATGAGCGACGAGAAACCCGCATCGTTCGCTGTGCTCCTCGAGCAGGCGAACGCGCGAAAAGAGCATCCGGTCGCGCGCCGCATGCTCGACAAGGTGCGCTGCCGCGCACTGCTCGTCGAAATCGGAGCTCCCGTCGTTGAGCGCTTTGAGCTCATTGAGAGCATCGATCGGCTGACACCGTCGATGCTCCGGCGCCCCACGGTGGTGAAGCCACGCCGCGGCTTCAACAATCGCGGTGTCGCGGCCCTCGTGCCCCTCGGCGACGGATACTGGCGCGAGATGCTCAGCGGCGTCGTGCTCGACTTCGAAGGCGTGCGCGGTCGGCTCGCTGCGGCCGCGCTTCGCCACACCCTTCCCGATGCCTGGATCGTCGAAGATCTCGTCGAGGGCGAATCTCCGGGCGTGCCCGTCGACGACGTCAAGCTGTGCATGTTCGGCGAGCAGCTCGCGTGCAGTTTCGTGCGATCCAACGGCCCCAGGGGCTACCGCTGGTTCGACGCTGACTGGCAGCCAGTCGATACAGGAGTGCATCCGGCGCATCTTGAGCCGAGCATCCCGGCCCCCGCCGCACGCGATCACCTCGCCGAGATCGCTCGCACGATCAGCGCGCGCCTGCCCGTGCCGTTCGTGCGCGTCGACTTCCTGGTCGGCCATAAGCAGATCGTCGTCGGCGAGCTCACGCCCTACCCGGGGTGGTACCTCGACTTCACACCGGAATGGGACCAGAATCTCGGGATGCTCTACTCGCGCTCCGACGCCGCATTGCGAGCGTCTGGCCGCGACGTCACGCGAGTTGACCCGGTCGTGACCGCGTGAGGGGCACACGGTCGGCTGCACGCCGTGCGCGACTCGTCGAAAACATCGTCGTGGTGGTCGCGCTCGTACTCGCAGCAGTCTCGGTCGGGTCGGCCCTTATCGCTCCCCACGCAGCAGCGATCGTCATCTCGCTCTCCGGAGCGGCCATCGCGATGTTGCTCGCCGTGCTCCTGCTTCTGCCGCGCTCGAACGCGAGGCTGAGCGGTGGGGCGCTTGAGTCGGCTCTCGCCGAGGCGTTGCGCGCCATCGCGGCCATCGAAGGTCGCACCGATCGCGTCGAGAAGTCGGTTGCCTCATCGCGGGCAATCGCCCGCAGTGGCGACGAAGTGCCCGCGTGGATTGAGCTGGCTCGGCGCGTACCGCTGGGTCGCGCGGTCTTCGAGCGCTCCGTCGACCCCCGGGCGGTGCTCGCGCTTCTGGACGGGGCAGCCGGATTGCCCTCGGGGTCGCCGGTCGTCCTGCTCGCCGACGACGCGATCGGAGCAGTGGCCGCGCGCGCGCTGCTGCAGGCCCGCAGCGACCTGCGTCCCGTCATCATCACGAGCATGGCCGCAGCGGCAGCGGAGTTGACTACCGAGGTCGCCGACGATCTGCGCATTGAGGTGCGCTCGGGCACGGCGGCCGTCCGCAGCTTTGGTGGCATCGCGGGCCCCTGGTACGCACGTGATGACCTGGTCGGCCTCGAGGGCACCAGCCTCGTTCTCGTCGCCGGCCCAGCCCACAGCTTCGGAGCGGCCGCGAGGCACGCGGTTGTCGCCGGGTTGCTCGAGCTCACTACGCACGTTGTGCTCGTCGTCAGCCGACCCGCCGACGGGCCCGTCGCTCGCGCAATCGCGCTGTGGAAGGGCACCGCGACGCCAGCAACTACCATCACCTCGCGCTCTCCGTGGGAGCTTGAGGTCAGCAGCGGCGCCGAGATGTAACTAGCGAGACAGCAAACGCCGCAGGTACACGCCGTAGCCGCTCTTCGCGAGCGGGGCCGCGAGCGCGTCGAGCGAATCGTCGTCGATCCACCCTTCGCGCCAGGCGATCTCCTCGATGCAGCCGATCTTGTAGCCCTGGCGGTCTTCAATGACGCGCACGTACTCCGAGGCCTGCATCATCGACTCGAAGGTGCCGGTGTCGAGCCATGCCGTACCGCGCTCGAGCACGTGCACTTTGAGCCGAGC
>JBJOPU010000219.1:0-3438 GCA_046050505.1 Actinomycetota bacterium | reverse complement strand
CCGTTCCCGGCAGGCGACGGCGTCTATACCCACCCGCGCGGCTTGCCGACCACCGTCATGAACTGGGAAGTGCAGCCCGACGGGCTCACGCGCCTGCTTGTGCGCATCGATGAGGAGTACACGCGCGAGGCGGGGGTGACCCTCTACGTCACCGAGAACGGTGCCGCCTATAACGACGTGGTTGCTGCCGACGGGTCCGTCGACGACGCCGACCGTGCGGAGTTTTTGCGGCTGCACGTCGACGCGATTCTCGACGCGATCGACGCCGGAGTGAACGTCAAGGGCTACTTCTACTGGTCGCTCATGGACAACTTTGAATGGGCGTGGGGCTACGACAAGCGATTCGGTCTGGTGCGCGTCGACTATGAATCACAAGAGCGCACGGTTAAATCCAGCGGACGGCTGTATCAGTCGATGATCGCGTCGCGCAGCGTGCCGCGGCACGCTGGCTAGGATTCAGCCATGACGGCCGAGACTTCGAGCGGGCGCGTCGCCCCCACGCTTGAGATGGTCGCCGAGCGGGCGGGCGTGTCGCGCGCGACCGTGTCGCGCGTCGTCAACGGCTCACCTCGCGTGAGCGATGACACGGTCGCGGCCGTGACGGCGGCAATCGAGGCCTTGCACTACACCCCGAACCGTGCAGCACGGTCGCTCGCCAACCGGCGCTCGATGGCCATCGCTTTGGTAATTCCTGAAGACACGAGCCGCTTCTTCGGTGACCCCTACTTCGCCGCCATCGTGCAGGGCATTTCGACCGTTCTCGACAAGACCGGCTACGTGCTGAACCTGCACCTCGCGAGCTCGAGCGGATCGTTCGACAAGACCGTGGCGTACCTGCAGGGCGGCAACGCCGACGGAGCCCTCGTTGTTTCGCACCACACGGGCGACCACGTTCTGGCCCAGCTCGGTGCGAGCATCCCCGTCGTCTTCGGCGGTCGGCCGCTCGACCCCCAGGCGACGACAAGCTATTTCGTCGACGTCGACAACGCCCTCGCGGCTCGCGCCGGTACGCAGTATCTGCTCGACCAGGGGCGCCGCCGCATCGGCACGATCGCCGGACCCGACGACATGCCTGCGGGCATCGACCGATTGGCCGGCTGGCGCGGTGCGCTGACGGATGCGGGGCTCACGCCCGTCGCAGCGGTGCACGGCGACTTCTCCCTCGCGGGAGGGGTGCACGCGGCGCGCGAGCTGCTCGATGCCCACCCCGACCTCGACGCGATCTTCGTGGCAAGTGACCTCATGGCTATGGGCGTCGTCACGGTGCTGCGTGAGCGGGGAATTTCGGTTCCTGATCAGGTCGCGGTGATGGGTTTCGATGACTCCCCCGCAGCTCTCGCGAGTGAGATTCCCCTCACGACGGTGCGGCAACCGTCTGTCGAGCAGGGTGAGCGCATGGCGCGCGTGCTGCTCGACTTGCTCGAGGGAGTGCCGACGGCTCGCCAGCACCTCATGCCCACCGAGATCGTCGTTCGCGCCAGCGCCTAGGCACTACGGCTACCCTGGAAGCCATGAACCGCGGTCGCGCCATTCTGTCGTCGGTGCTCGTCGCGCTCGGGGCGCTCGCCTACGGCGCATCACCGATCGACATCATTCCCGAGCTACTCACGGGCCCCCTCGGCCTCGCTGACGACCTCGCGGTCTGGATCGGCGCGGGCTACGCAATCTGGAAGCTCATGTCGGGAAGCAAAGCCGCACCGGGCACGACGCCGCCCGCCGCGAGTCAACCCGCCCCCGAGCAGCCCGCCGCCGAGCAGCCGCGGTGGGAGCAGAAACTGCCGGAGTAAGGTTCGACCATGAGCCTCACGGTCACGCACGAGCCCGACGCCGAGCGGTATGCCGCCTACGAGGGCGATGAGTTGCAGGGGTGGATCGTCTACGACCGACTCGGGCCGACGATGCGGCTCTTGCACGCGGAGGTTCCGCCCGTCATGCGCAACAAGGGCGTGGGCGGCGAGGTCGTGCGCGCAATTCTCGACGACCTGCGGGTGTCGACAACCGACCGGGTTCAGCCGGTGTGCGGATTCGTCGTCATGTGGATGCGCCGGCATCCCGAATACGCCGACCTCACGACGCGCTAGGCGCGCCCAGGGTCGCCAGGCACCCGTCGTCGGTCCACTCGAATCGCAGCGGAATGCGCTGAACGTAGGCGAGCTCACCCCACGCCCAGCCAAGTGTCACGTCAGAAAGCTGTATTCCGTCGCGGGGAGCTGTGCGGGTGAGTTCAACCACAAGAACCGTTAGCTCGAACCCCACGACCGCACTGGAGCTGTCCGCTGCAAGTAGTGCGGCAAGCGACTGTCGTTCTTCGCGGCTCAGCGACGCGATCGACTCGCCCTCAAGGGAAGCGACGGCCGCTATCGACATGGCTTCGCTCTCAAGGGGCTCAACGCCCACGTAGGTTTCTTCGTCGATCGCAGAAAGCTGTACCTCGAGCAGGGCGCTGCTCGACCCCGACTGCGACGTACAGCTCACTGAGGTGACGGTGAAGCCTTCCGCTGATTTCGCCGAAAACAGAAGGAACACGCCACTCCACACGGCCACGGAGAGCGCCCACACGACGAGAAGAGGGATGACCACGATGGCCACGAGAGAGACCACGACAACGAGTGCCTGCGCGCCACGACGGCGAGCCGTTGGCGTACTGACAACATCGACGGGCTCGTCGAAGAGGTCCATGAGAGGACTCTTGCAGACGATCACCGTGGTCGGTGCGGTTGTTTCGTGATCGTGATGCTGGGCAAGGCCTACAGGCGGATGGTTCCTCGATAGCGGTCGGGGGCATCCGGATCGTCCTCTGCCGACAGCGTTCCGTGGTGCCCGTCGCCGGGAATCGGCGCGGGGGCAGGCAGCGAGGTCTGGCGGTCGCGCTCAAGCTGTGCCTCGTGGCGCGTGGGCGCGAAGACTTCGTCGAGCGAGCCGACGAGGCCCGCGGTCGAGCCGCCGCGCCGACCGTTGCCGCGCAGGTCGATGACGCCGAAGCGCTGGGCGACCGCGCCCAGTACCACGACAGCTGCCACGATCAGCAACCAACCCCACCACGCGATCACGGTGTGAGCCTAGCCGCCGAGCCCCGCCGCACGGTCAGTCACGCAGCGGAAGAACGATGGGGCGGTCGGATGCTCCCAGGCGGTGAATCTGCACGTCGAGCCCATAGACCCGACCGACGCGGTCGGCCGTCATAACCTCATGCGGGGTGCCGACGGCGTCGAGCCGGCCGTGGTCGAGCAGCGCGATGCGATCGGCGTAGGCGCCGGCGAGCGAGAGGTCGTGCACGACGACGACGACCGCGCGACCCGCAGCGGCAAGGGATCGCGCGAGCCGCATGACGTCTTCTTGGTGGCGCAGGTCAAGGGCAGCGGTCGGCTCGTCGAGAAACACGATGGGTGTGGTCTGAGCAAGCACGCGGGCGAGCGATACGCGCGCCTGCTCGCCGCC
>JBJOPU010000218.1:0-3449 GCA_046050505.1 Actinomycetota bacterium | reverse complement strand
GAATGCGGGCCTGCGTACCGCCGAGAGTGATGAGCACGTAGCTCGCAACGAGCAGGATCTCGAAGCCCACATAGAGGTTGAAGAGGTCACCCGCGACGAAGGCCACCATGACGCCCGTCGTCAAGATCAGGTAGGTCGGGTAGTAGATCGACACGGGAGTCTCGTCATCGCCGTCGGCGAGACCCTGACCGATCGAGAACACGAGCACCGCGAGCAGCACGATCGACGACACGACGAGCATGAGCGCCGCCAGGCGATCGACCGCGAGCACGATGCCGAACGGCGTCGGCCAGTTTCCGGCCTCGACGATAACGGCGCCCTGCTGATCGACCCCGATGAGCAACACGATGCTGATCGCGAGCACGGTCGTGAGGGCGAGCGCGGCGACGATACGTTGCGGCCGGGCGCGGCGGCCGAGCACGAGCGTGAGTGCCGCGGCCATGAGCGGAACGAGCACCACGAGCGGAACCAGCGCAGCAATCATCGAGATGCCTCCGCCGGAAAGTCGGTGTCATCCGCGTCAAACGCAACCTCTTCGGCCGGCATCGCGACCGTGCCATCCCGCAGCGCGACGTCGTCGGCGTCGTCGGTCAGGTCATCGGCATTCGCCAGTCGCCACGACCGGTAGATGAGTGCGAGCAAGAACGCCGACACCGCGAAGGTGATGACGATCGCCGTGAGAATGAGCGCTTGCGGCAGTGGGTCGTTGTATTGCGCGGGGTCGAGGTCTTCGTCGTAGATCGGCGCGAAGCCCGAGCGCCCGCCCATGATGAGAATGAGCAGGTTGACGCCGTTGCCCATGAGCAAGAACCCCAGCACGACGCGCGTGAGGCTGCGTTCGAGCAACAGGTAGACACCGCACGCGATAAGCGCGGCCATGATGACGACGAGCACGAGCGAGACGGTCATGGATTGCCTCCCGCTGCCGAAATCGTGACGACGGATGCCGCACCGGCGCGCCCCGCCGGCGCAAGAACATCGCCGCCCTGTCGATCGACTTCGCCGCCGAGGCTGCGCAAGACGTCAAGCACGAGGCCCACGATGACGAGGTAGACCCCGATGTCGAAGATCGTGGACGTCACAAACTCGACCTCACCGAGCAGCCACAGCTCGCCTTCCCAGTAGGTCGAGGTGAGGGGTGGCGCCCCGAAGAACAGGGGAACGAGAGCCGCGCCGGTGGCGATGAGCAACCCAGCACCGAGCACGGTACCGGCTCCGAGCGGCAGAGCGGCTCCGAGCTCGTAGCGACCGCCAGCCAAGTAGCGACCCACGAGCGCGAGGCCTGCGACGAGTCCGCCCACGAAGCCGCCACCCGGCAGGTTGTGACCCGCAAACAGCAGATAGAGCGAGATGACGATGATCGCGTGGAAGGTGAGGCGCACCACGACTTCGAGCAAGATCGAGCGGTGACGCGGGTCGAGCGTGGGCCCCGCGAGAATCCAGGCGTTGCGCAGCTCGCCGCTCTCGCCCTGCTCACGAACGCGATCGAGTCGGGCCGAGATGCGCCTCTTGACGGCAGCGCGCCCCGGTCGGGGCGGCGACTCACCCCGACCGCGCAAGAACAGCAGGCTCGCCACCCCGGTCGCCGCAGCAATGACGACCGCGAGCTCACCCATGGTGTCCCACCCGCGCAGATCAACGAGAGCGACATTGACCGTGTTGCGACCGTGTCCGATGTCGTACGCCAGCTGTGGCCACTCGAGCGAGATCGGTTCGGCGATGCGCGCGCCCGCGGCGACCACGGCGACGACGGCCATGACGAGGCCGACGCCGATGCCGATGCTCGCACGCAGCATCCTGTGCGTGCTCCCGTGCTTGTCGCCCAAGCGGGCGGGAAGACGACGCAACACGAGCACGAAGGCGATAAGCGTGACGACCTCGACGAGAATCTGGGTGAGCGCGAGGTCGGGGGCACCCTGCAGGGCAAACAGCGCCGACATGCCCAAGCCCGTGGTGCCCACGATCACGAGTGCGGCGAATCGTTTCTGCGCTTGCGTGGCCGCGATGGCGGCAATAACCATCACGATGCCGATGCCGAGCTGGGCGGGGTGATCCCACAGGCGAAGCTCAACCTCCCACGGGCCTCCCGCGATGAGCGCGGCACTCGTGACGCCGATGACCACGACGAGAATGACGCCGAGATAGAAGGGCAACGAACCGCGCTGGGTCACGCCCGTCACCCGCACGGCAAGGCGGTCGACCGCGCCCATGACATCCCAGTAGGCGTCCGACGCCGTGGTTGACCGGGCGAGCCTCGACTGCAGACGTCGCACGGGTTCACGCGCCACAAACACGGCGATGCCCAGCAAGATGGCCACGAGCGTGAGCCCGAGCTCGGGCGTCAGGCCATGCCAGAGCGCGAGGTGGTAGACATCGCCCGCCGACTCACGGTCGGCGAAGACCGCCGCGGCAGGGGCGAGCCCGGCGTCAACGAGCGACGCGAGGGGGCCGAGCGCCAGGCTCGCGACGGCGAGCACGGCGGGAGCCAGCATGAAGCGGCGGCTCACGACCGAGAGCGTGGTCACGTCGTCAACGCCGGGCTTGCGGGCAAAAGCGCCCCAGAAGAAACGGATGCTGTAGGCAACCGTGAGCGCCGACCCCACGACGACTCCGACCGTCGCGATCGCGGCCCACGTTTGCCCGGCCGCGTCGAGGGTGGCCGTGCCCTCCCCCGTCGCCGCGGACAGCAGGGCGTACAGCGCCGTCTCTTTCGCGACGAAGCCGACGACGGGAGGCAGCCCCGCCATCGAGGCGAGCACGACGAGCGTGATGCCCGCGAGCCACGGCGAGCGCCGACCGAGCCCCGAGAGTTTGCGCAGATCACGCGTGGCGGCCTTGTGGTCGATGATGCCCACAACAAGAAACAGGGCTGCTTTGAACAGCGCGTGTGCGAGCACGAGGGCGAGAGCCGCGAGAGCGGTGTCGCGCGTGCCGAAGCCCGCAACGACGACGAGAAAACCGAGTTGGCTCACGGTGCCGTAGGCGAGCAAGAGCTTGAGGTCGGTCTGCTTGAGGGCGACCCAACCGCCGAGCAGCAACGTGGCGACGCCGAGCACGACGACGACCTCGCGCCACCCTGGCACGTCGACCGTCGCGGGCGCGAGCCGCAGCACGAGATAGATGCCCGCCTTCACCATCGCGGCGGCGTGCAAGTAGGCACTCACGGGAGTCGGCGCGGCCATCGCACCCGGCAACCAGAAGTGCAGCGGCACGATGGCCGACTTCGACAGGGCTCCGACGAGCACGAGCATGATCGCGGTCGTCGTGAGGGGCCCCGCCGGCAGCTCGGAGAGAATCGTGCTGAGGTTCGACGTGCCGGCCTGCACGGCGAGCAGCACGAGGCCCACGAGCATGACAAGCCCGCCGAAGGTCGTCGTGATGAGCGCTTGCAGGGCGGCACCGCGGCTTGCTTTGCGGTGGGTGTAGTGGCCGATGAGCAGATACGAGAA
>JBJOPU010000217.1:0-3462 GCA_046050505.1 Actinomycetota bacterium | reverse complement strand
CGCGAGCTCGGCAAGACCGTCGTGTTCGTCACCCATGACATCGATGAAGCCTTCTTGCTGGGCGACCAAGTTGTCATTCTCGAAAAGGGTGGCCGCATCGCCCAAAAGGGCTCGCCGGCCGAGATTCTTGCCAACCCCGCGAGCGACTTTGTCGCGAGCTTCATCGGCGCTGATCGCGGCAAGCGAGCGCTGAGCATCCAGACCGTCGACGGGGCTCAGGTGCTCGTTGATGGTGACGGCAACCTTGCCGGCCGGCTCGTCGAGAAACGCTCCGCGTGACCTGGGTCGTCAATAATCTCGACCTGATTCTCGAGCTCACTCTCGAGCACATCAGGCTCAGCATCGTGCCCATTGTGCTGGGGTTCATCATTGCGATTCCTCTGGGGTGGCTGGCGTACCGGTACCGGCTGACGCGCGGTCTCATCCTGACCCTTGTTGGCCTGCTGTACACGATTCCGTCGCTCGCGCTCTTCGTCATTTTGCCGCCTCTGCTCGGAATCGGATTCCTGAGCGAGGCCAACGTTCTCATTGCTCTCACCATCTATGCCGTCGCGATCATGGCGCGATCAGTGGCGGATGCCCTCGCGAGCGTCGACCCCGACATCCGTCAGGCGGCCACCGCCGTGGGATATTCGTCGTGGAGTCGCTTCTGGATGGTCGACTTTCCCCTCGCGGGCCCCGTGCTTCTCGCCGGATTGCGCGTCGTGGCCGTCAGCACGGTCAGCCTTCTCACGGTGGGGATCGTCGTCGGGGTGCAGAGCCTCGGCTACCTGTTTCTCAACGGCTTCCAGCGCGACATCGTCGAGCAGGTGCTCGCGGGCGTCGTCATGACCGTCATCGTGGCGCTCGTGTTCGACGGCATTCTCGTGCTGATCGGTCGCGCGCTCATGCCGTGGACCCGCGTCGGGCGCCCGTCGAGCAGTCGCTCCGCCGAGAGCCAACAGGGTGTCGAAACACCTGTGCTGGCGGTCGGACGCGGCGTGCAGCAAGGGGCGCTCGGATGAATCTCTTTGTGGATGCGTGGCTCTGGCTCGTCGACCCGGTCAACTGGCAGGGCTCCGGGTCGATTCCGGTGCGCATCGGAGAGCACTTGTTCTACACGGCCCTCGCGATGGTGGCTGCGGCGATCATCGCGATTCCGCTCGGATGGCTCATCGGACACACCGGGCGCGGTCGGGAGCTCGCCGTGGGAATCTCGGGCGCCGCACGGGCGCTGCCGACCTTCGGCCTGCTGTTCCTGTTTGTCATGCTCGTCGGCGTTACGCTGCGCGGGCCGTCGACGGTGCTCGTGCTGGTTCTGCTCGCCATCCCGCCGATTCTCGCGGGGGCCTATGCCGGTCTCGAGGTGATCGATCGCCGAACCATCGACGCGGCGCGAGGTCTCGGCATGACCGAGTGGCAGATCCTCTGGAAGGTCGAGGTACCGCTCGGCCTGCCGCTGCTGCTGGGTGGTCTTCGTAGCGCAACCCTGCAGGTTGTCGCCACGGCAACCCTCGCCGCGTATGTCAATCTCGGAGGTCTCGGGTATGACATCGTGCAGGGCATTGCGTTGCGCCGGTACGACCAGATGCTCGGCTCGGCCATTCTCGTCATCCTGCTCGCCCTGCTGTTCGACGCGCTGTTCGCGGTGCTCGAGCGCTACGCGGTACCGCGCGGGGTACGCGTGGGCCGCGACACAGATGTTCGCACGACGCCAACCGGGCGACGTGCGACGGCGGATGCTTCCGCCACCACATGAAGAAAAGAGACGAACGAATGTTCACAGCAAGGAACAAGGGCCGGTTTGCCATGACGGCAGCCGTGGTCGGGGCATCATTGGCCCTGGCAGGGTGTGCATCGGGCGACCCGCTGGCCCCGGACACCGAATCGGATGCGCCCAGCGAGACGATCATCATCGGTTCGCAGGCGTACTACTCGAACGAGATCATTGCGGAGCTTTACGCGCAGGCCCTCGAAGAGGGCGGCTTTACCGTCGAGCGCAACTACCAAATTGGCCAGCGCGACGCCTACATTCCGGCGCTCGAGGCCGGAGAGGTCGACCTCTTCCCGGAATACACCGGCAATCTCCTGCAGTTCTGGAGCCCCGACACGACGGCCACGTCGTCCGATGACGTCTTCGCCGAGCTGCAGACCGTTGTGCCCGAGGGCCTCCAGGTGCTCGACCAGTCGTCGGCGACCGACCAAGACAGCTACAACGTCACGGCAGAGTTCGCCGAGGCCAACGGCCTCGAGTCGATCGCTGACCTCGCGGGCGTCGAGGGCCTCATCCTTGGTGGAGCCCCCGAGCTCGAAGAGCGCCCCTATGGCCCGACCGGACTTTCGTCGGTCTACGGCGTCACCGTTGGCTTCCAGGCCACGGGCGACACGACTGTTGAGTCGCTGCTCGAGGGAATTGTCAACGTCGCGAACGTCTACAGTGCTGACCCGCGCATCGGTCAGAACGGACTCGTCACCTTGAGCGACCCCGAGGGCCTCTTCCTCGCGTCGAACGTTGTGCCGATCGCATCCGCTGATCTGCCGCAGGAAGCGATTGACATCATCAACGCCGTGAGCGCAGCGCTCACCCCTGAGGGTCTTGTTGCCCTCAACGTGCAGAGCACCGTCGACCAGCTCGGCTTCGCCGAGATTGCGACACAGTGGCTGACCGAGAATGGGTTCATCAGCTAACCAGCTGACGCTCTCGCAGCGAAACAAAGGGGCGGGCGCCGTGGGCGCCCGCCCCTTCTGCGCGCCTGGGCGAGGTTAGTCGTCGCGGGTCGTCGCGTCGTCGTCACCCGCGTTGTCGGCGAATCGCCCGACATAGCGGTCGAGTAGTTTCTTGACCGCGAACACCAACAGCCAGAACCCAGCAATGACGCCGACAAAAATGAACGCCGCGTAGTCCAGTTGCTCGGCGATGCTCCGGTATCCCTCGGCCGCTAGTGATCCGACGGTCACATACGCGAAGGCCCACACAATGCATGCGGGCGTGAGCCACAGCATGAAGGTGCGATAGCGCAGGCGGCTCATGCCCACGACGAGGGGTGTGAGTGAATGCAAAACGGGCACAAAGCGCGAAATGAAGACAGCAACCCCGCCGCGATGGTCAAGAAAGTTCTCGGCCCGCACCCAGTTCTTCTCGCCGATTCGTGCGGCCAAGCGAGACGCACGCACTCGCGGCCCGAAGAACCGTCCGATCGAGAACCCGATTGAAGCGCCGAGCAACGCGCCGACGATCACCGTGACGGTGAGCGCCCAGTATTCGACGGGTGAGTCGACCGCCGTGCTCGCGACAAGCACAACGGTGTCGCCGGGCACGATCAACCCCAGCAAGATTGTGGTCTCGAGCATGATGAAAAGACCGGCGAGTGCCGTGCGCAGAACTGGGTCGACCCCTTGCAAGAGGTTGAGGATCGCGTCGAGCCACTCGTTCACGTCGCGAGCCTACCGATAGGGTGGGACCGCCACCGCAACTGTTCGAAG
>JBJOPU010000216.1:0-3472 GCA_046050505.1 Actinomycetota bacterium | reverse complement strand
GTCCACCGAAGGTGCCGACGACGGGGCAGGCGCCGTCTAGGGTCGCGTCGAGGTCGGCGGGGAGCATCCCGTAATTGATGGATGCTGCGCCAAAGTCGCCCATGCCCGCGAGCAGCAACGCGAAGCCCCCGCCCATGCAAAAGCCGATGACGCCTGCATGATCGGTGGTGTCATCGCGCTCAAGCACGAAGCGTCGCGCGGCCTCGATATCGTCGAAGGCCACACCCGTGCCCGACCGCAGCGCGCGGAACGTGGCGACGAGGCACCGCCGCGCGCCGCCCCGACTGAAGAGGTTGGGCATGATGACGAGATACCCGAGGCCGCGCAGCCGCTCGAGGTGATCGCGCATCGAGTCGTCGATGCCGAAGACCTCGTGCACGACGACGAGCGGCACGAACGGGCCGGGCCCGTCGGGCACGCCAAGCAGCGCCGTAAGCTCGCCCTCGCGCGGGTCGCCCGGCTGCGGAATGACGACGTCGATGAGGGTCATGAACGGATGCGCCCGACACCCGGAACGAGCCGGCCGACGCGAGCGGCATACGCCGCGTAGTCGCGGTACCGGCCGATGAGCAACCGTTCTTCGAGACGCGACTTGACCATGAGCACAGCAATGAGCGCCCCCGCGGCAATGAGATGCCCGAGGGAGGCCCCGATGAACGCGAGCCCGAGGGCCGCCACGATGATGCCCGCATAAATGGGGTGTCGCACCCAGGCGTAGATGCCCGTGGTCACCAGTTCACCGCCCGCTTTCGGCACAGGGCTCGCGGTGAGGGTGCGCCCGAGACCGGCGATCGCCACGAGAGCGATGACGACTCCCGCGAAGATGGCCATGAAGCCCGCCGTCATGACGACCTGCGTGCGATCCCACAGCGTGCCGTAGGGCAGCAGTGCGAGAACGGCGATGAGCACAAACTGCAGGGCAACGAGTCCCCACGCAATGGCCGGATGAAGGCGGGGCGAGGTCATGGCGAGCACGATACTCCCGCCCTGACCGGTACCAGTACCGCGCCGTCAGTTAGAGGCGAGCCTTTCGTGCGGCGTTGAGGTCTTTCTCGTCGATGGGGGCGAGGCCACGGGTGCGCTGGTCGGCGTAGTAGTCGCGCGCTTCGTCTTGGCGTGCACGCTCTTCACCCGTCGCGATGTCCGCTCGAAGGTGCTCCTGAGCAAACTCGAACGCGTCGGTGAGGGCCAGCGCGTGAGGGCGCAAGCGCGGCAACAGGCGGTCATCGATGTAGTCGGTGATGGCCTGCGCACGGTGGTCGCTCAGCCGGCCGTGAATGACATACCAGGCGAGGTTCTTCTCGATGAGCCCGAGACCGAAGAGATCGCGCAGCCACGTGAGCACCTGACGGGTGCCCTCGTGCTCGACTCGGTCAAGCGCCTCGGTGAAGGCCTCCCACTGCAGCAGTTCACCGTGCGCCTTCGCGGTTTCGATGAGGGCGTTCTGGTGACGGTTGAAGAGAGCGGCGGCCTCGGCCTTCGGCAGCTTGGATGCGCTGCGCAACTTGCCCGCCAGCTCGGCCACCATCGACTCGACCCGGTCGGTCAGCAGCTGACGTTGCGACTCGGTGTCGCGCACGTAGCCCACCGAGCGTGCCGTCGAGCCGAAGTCGACGACCGACTGAGCCAAACGGCGCAGACCCGAGCGGTTGACCACGGCCTCGCTGACCTGGTCGGCCACGTAGTGGGCCATGACCCCCGCGTCGGCCTTGGCAAAGGTGCGCGAGTAGTCCGTCAACAGCCGCTTGGCCACGAGCTGCAACAGCACGTTGTTGTCGCCCTCAAACGTGGCGTAGATGTCGAGGTCGGCGCGGAGTTGGGTGAGGCGGTTGGCTGCGAGGAATCCCTGCCCACCACAGGCTTCGCGAGCTTCTTGAAGGATGTCGAGCGCTCCCCAGGTGCTGAGCGACTTGAGGGCCGCGGCGAGGGTTTCGAGGTCTTCGCGGTCGGCATCCGTCGACGTGCGCCCCGAGAAGACGGCGTCGAACTTCTCGAGAAAGACCTCGTGGGCAAACGACATGGCATAGGTCTGAGCGAGGCGGGGCAGCAGTCGGCGCTGGTGGCGCTGGTAGTCGAGCAGAACGACCTCGTTCTCGTCACCGCCCGAGAACTGGCGACGCTCGCTGCTGTAGCGCACGGCGATCGTCATGGCGAGCTTGCTGGCGACGACGCACGCGCCGTCGAGTGACACGCGACCCTGCACGAGCGTGCCGAGCATCGTGAAGAATCGGCGACCGGGGCTCTCGATGGGCGAGGTGTAGACACCGTTTTCGTCGACATCGCCGTAGCGGTTGAGCAGGTTGGTGCGAGGAACGCGAACCTCGGTGAAGTGCAGGCGGCCGTTGTCGATGCCGTTGAGACCACCCTTGAGACCGTCGTCTTCTCCGCCGATGCCGGGCAAGAAGGCGCCCTTCTCGTCGCGCAGCGGAACATAGAAGGCGTGGACGCCGTGGTTGACGCCACGAGTGATGAGCTGAGCAAAGACGACCGCCGCGCGCCCGTGCAGAGCGGCGTTGCCGAGGTAGTCCTTCCACGCGGCGCGGAACGGTGTGTGGATGACCCACTCATCGCTCGACTCGTCAAAGGTCGCTGTCGTGCCGACCGCCGAGACGTCGCTGCCGTGCCCGGTCTCGGTCATGGCGAAGGCGCCCGGGGTCGCGAGCGTGAGCGCATCGGGCAACCAAGCCTGGTGGTGCGGCGCCGTGCCCAAGTGCAGAATCGCCGAGGCGTAGAGGCCCCATTGCACCCCCGACTTGATCTGCATGCTCGGGTCACCGAGCACCAGCTCTTCAAAGCTCGCGATGAATCCGCCGTGGTCGTCGTGCCCGCCAAACTCGGCCGGGAACGCGCGGTGAACCTCGCCGCGCTCGACGAGCAGCTTCAGCTGGCCGAGCACGCGGGCGCGGTGTTCGTCCATGCCCAGGCTGGGGTCGCGGTGAAACTCGGGAGTGCGCATGAGGGCACGCGATGCACGTCGCGCATCGGCCCAGCGACCCATGAGCTGTTGGCCGAGCGACGCGACGTCGACCGCGGGTGTGGGTGCGGCATCCGTCGACGCAGTGTCAGCAGCAACAGGGGCAGGGGCGGTCGTGCGGGGCGCAGGAGTCTCGATCGTGCTCATAACCGTCACGGTAGGTCGGCTCCGCACCACGCGGGGATTCGTGGTGCTCGGGCGACGAAAGGCTCGCCGCGGAGTGCGGCCCCTTTGTCGATGCCCTCACAAACCTGGGCGTTCTCATAGTGCGCAGGCGCAGGAATCGGGCCGTGAGGGCGTTCGCGGGGCGAGAATACCCCCTGGGGTATCAGCGCGATGTGGCAGTATTGAGCCATGGCAACCGTGACCCTGACCGCTGCTGACTTCGAGCAGACCGTGACGAACGATGGCATCACGCTCGTCGACTTCTGGGCCGAGTGGTGCGGCCCGTGCCGCCAGTTCGGGCCCATCTTCGAGAAGGCCAGCGAGCAACACCCC
>JBJOPU010000215.1:0-3476 GCA_046050505.1 Actinomycetota bacterium | reverse complement strand
CAAGCTGCACCAGAACTACCGCGCGAGCGCGATGCCCGAAACCAACGCGCTCATCACGGCGTTGCGGGAACAGGGCCTCGCTGCCGTCGTCTCCGGTGCGGGGCCCTCGGTGCTCGTGTTGTGCAGCGACCCGGCCCAGCGACTGCGGGCCGCTGAGCTCATCGAGCAGCACGCGACGACACCGTGGGTGTCGCACATGCTCGCGGTCGATTTCAAGGGTGCTACAGTGAACACGCATCCGGCCGAGGCCGCGGCCTAGCCCGTTCTCAGCCCGAGCAATCACCAGCAGCCCTGCTGCTTCCACTCGCGCCACCCCAGCGTTCGCGCGGTCGACACCGCTTTTCGTCGGTTTCCACCTCGCCCCGCATGGCGTCGCGATCATGAGGCACCAGGCATCCTCCGTGGCCCTTTGCGCCCGGAGCCGAAAGGAAAAACTCCGTGACTGACCCCACCGTTCACGCCTCGAGCGTGAATGTTCCCGCCGACCTCAGCGCCCTCAAGCTGGCCGAGCTGCAACAGCTCGCGACCGACCTGGGCGTGGCCGGCGTATCCAAACTTCGCAAGGGAGAGCTTGTGGCCGCCATCAACCAGAACCAGAACCCCGCCGACGCCGACGCACCCGCTGCCGACGTCGCTCCCGTTGAGGCCGACGCCGTTGTCGACGCTGCTGTCGTCTCGGCCGACGAGGCGACGACGGATGCTGCCGCCGAAGCCGGCCCCCGCCGTCGTGGCTCGCGCCGGGTTACGAGTGACACGCTCACCGCGTTGCCGACCACCGAGGTCGCTCCCGCCGCTGCCGAGGGCGACACGGCCGAGGCCCCCGCGGGCGCACCGGCTGACGTCGACGGCAGCGAAGCCGCCGTCGAGGGCGACGAGTCCGGCGCTGCCGGTGGTCGCAACCGCAGCCGCAACCGCAACCGTCGTGGTGCCGATCGTGCCGAGGGTGGCGCAGCCCAGAACGGCGCACAGAACGGTGGCGCCCAGAACGGCGGCGCCCAGAACGGTGGCGCCCAGAACGGCCAAGGTGGCCAGCAGGGCCAGCGCGGTCAGCAGAACGCGCGCGCCGATCGCACCGAGGGTGCCGAGCAGAACCGCGGCCCGCAGAACGATCGTGCCGAGCAAGACCTCGACGGGCGCAACCGCAACCGCGGTCGCGGTCGCGACCGCAAGCGCGGCCCAGGCGGCGACGAGATCGAGCCCGAGATCAGTGACGATGACGTGCTGATCCCCGTGGCGGGCATCCTCGACGTGCTCGACAACTACGCCTTCGTGCGCACCACCGGCTACCTGCCCGGACCAAGCGACGTCTACGTCTCGCTCGGCCAGGTCAAGAAGTACGCGCTGCGCAAGGGTGACGCGGTTGTTGGCGCCATCCGCCAGCCGCGCGAGGGCGAGAACCAGGGTCGCCAGAAGTACAACGCGCTCGTGCGCGTTGACTCGATCAACGGCCAGACCGTCGAAGAGGCGGCCGCCCGCGTCGAGTTCAGCAAGCTCACCCCGCTGTACCCGACCGAGCGCTTGCGCCTCGAGACCGCGCCCGGCACTCTGTCGACGCGCATCATCGACCTCGCGGCGCCCATCGGCAAGGGCCAGCGTGGCCTCATCGTCTCGCCGCCCAAGGCCGGCAAGACCCTCGTGCTGCAGGCCATCGCCGACGCGATCGCCAAGAACAATCCCGAGGTTCACCTCATGGTCGTGCTCGTCGACGAGCGCCCCGAAGAGGTCACCGACATGCAGCGCTCGGTCAAGGGCGAGGTCATCGCCTCGACCTTCGACCGCCCGGCAGAAGACCACACGACGGTCGCCGAGCTCGCGATCGAGCGGGCGAAGCGCCTCGTCGAGCTCGGGCACGACGTCGTCGTGCTGCTCGACTCGATCACCCGCCTTGGCCGCGCGTACAACGTGACGGCACCGACGAGTGGGCGCATCCTCTCGGGTGGTGTCGACTCGGCCGCGCTGTACCCGCCGAAGCGTTTCTTCGGCGCTGCGCGCAATATCGAAGATGGTGGCTCGCTCACGATTCTCGCCACGGCTCTCGTCGAGACCGGCTCGAAGATGGACGAAGTGATCTTCGAGGAGTTCAAGGGCACCGGCAACATGGAGCTTCGCCTCTCGCGTCAGTTGGCCGACAAGCGCATCTTCCCGGCCGTCGACATCTCGGCCTCGGGCACGCGTCGCGAAGAGATGCTGCTCGGTGCCGATGAGGTGCGTGTCACGTGGCAGTTGCGTCGTGCGCTCGCGAGCCTCGACACGCAGCAGGCGCTCGAGCTTGTGCTCGGCAAGCTCAAAGACACCGCCTCGAACGTTGAGTTCTTGGTGGCTGTTCAGAAGTCGCTGCCGCAGGTCGGCGCCACGCACGCCGACAGCTGAGCACCATGTTCGAATCGGTCGGCGCCCTCATTGCCGAACACGAAGAGTTGCAGGGGCAGCTCGGCGACCCCGCCGTGCACGCCGATGCCGCGCGCGCCAAGAAGCTCAATCGGCGCTATGCCGAACTGAGCCAGATTGTGGATGCCCACAGCAAGTGGCAACAGGCCTCCGACGATCTCGTCGCGGCCCGTGAGCTCGCGAAAGACGACGAAGCGTTTGCTGACGAGGTGCCCGCGCTCGAAGTCGCGGTCACCGAGCGCGCCGAGAAGCTGCGTCGACTGTTGATTCCACGCGACCCCGATGACGGACGCGACGTGATCATGGAGATCAAGGGTGGCGAGGGCGGCGAAGAGTCGGCGCTCTTCGCGGCTGACCTCTTGCGCATGTACTCGTACTACGCCGAGTCGCGCGGATGGAAGATCGAGTTGCTCGACGCCACCCGCAGCGACATGGGCGGGTACAAAGACGTGCAGGTCGCCATCAAGGGCAGCTCGAGTGATCCCGCTCAAGGCCCCTGGGCCAGCCTGAAGTATGAGGGCGGCGTGCACCGCGTGCAGCGCGTGCCGGCGACGGAGTCGCAGGGGCGCATCCACACGTCAACGACGGGCGTTCTTGTCTTTCCTGAGGTTGACGAGCCCGAAGAGGTCGACATCAACCAGAACGACCTCAAGATCGACGTCTACCGTTCGTCGGGCCCCGGCGGTCAGTCGGTCAACACGACCGACTCCGCCGTGCGCATCACCCACTTGCCGACGGGCATCGTCGTGGCGATGCAGAACGAGAAGAGCCAACTGCAGAACCGCGAGGCCGCCATGCGCGTGCTGCGGGCCCGCATTCTTGCGCGCCAGCAGGAGGAACGGGATGCCGTCGCGAGTGATGCCCGCAAGAGCCAGATTCGGGGCATGGACCGCTCGGAGCGCATCCGTACCTACAACTTCCCCGAGAACCGCATCGCTGACCACCGCACCGGCTACAAGGCCTACAACCTTGATGCCGTCATGAATGGGGCGCTCGCGCCCGTGGTCGAGTCGTGCATCTCGTTCGACGAAGAGGCGCGACTCGCGGCTCTCGGCGACACCGACGTCTGATCGTTTGCCCGTGAGCAA
>JBJOPU010000214.1:0-3482 GCA_046050505.1 Actinomycetota bacterium | reverse complement strand
AGCGGCGATGCCGCCCCATGAGTCGCCGTCGAGCCAGAAGCCCGGAATCAGGAGAATCTGCATAGCGGAACGCTAGCGCGACGCACCGATATCGCGACAGGCCGATGGCATTCAGGAAACTTTCACCAAAAGCCCAGATACTGATCGCATGGCTGACGGACCCAAGATTCTCATCGTTGACGACGAACCGAACATTCGCGACCTGCTCACCACGAGCCTTCGCTTCGCCGGCTTTGCCGTGCGTGCTGTCGGCAACGGGGCGCAGGCCATCTCGGCGGTGCTCGAAGAAGAGCCCGACCTCATCATTCTCGACGTCATGTTGCCCGACATCAACGGCTTCGGCGTCACCAAGCGACTGCGCTCGAGCGGCTACACGAGCCCCATCCTCTTCCTCACGGCCAAGGATGACACCGACGACAAGATCATGGGTCTCACGGTCGGTGGCGACGACTACGTCACGAAGCCGTTCAGCCTCGACGAGATCGTCGCGCGCATCAAGGCGATTCTGCGCCGCACGATGCAAGAAGAAGACGACTCGGTCATTCGCACGGGCGACCTCACGATGGACCAAGACACGCACGAGGTCACCGTCGGCAACGAGGTCATCGAACTCAGCCCCACTGAGTTCAAGCTGCTGCGCTACCTCATGCTTAACCCCAACCGGGTGCTCTCCAAGGCGCAGATTCTCGACCACGTGTGGGAGTACGACTTCAACGGCGACGCGGGCATCGTCGAGAGTTACATCTCGTACTTGCGGCGCAAGCTCGACCCGCACACCGACGAACCGATCATTCAGACGAAGCGCGGCTT
The DNA here is from genome assembly GCA_046050505.1 of Actinomycetota bacterium. Lineage (GTDB taxonomy): Bacteria > Actinomycetota > Actinomycetes > Actinomycetales > Microbacteriaceae > Microcella. The sequence goes on along the minus strand of JBJOPU010000214.1, from coordinate 2,672 downwards.
CGGCTACATGCTCAAAGCTGCCAAGGTCTAGCGGGGTTTCGCGAGAGCGGCGACCCCGATGCACGAGCAGGTGACGCAGTGGTGGGAGTCGATCTCGCTACGGTCGAAGATCACCGGCGTCACCGTTTTCGTGGTGACGCTCGGTCTGCTCGTCGTCGGCATCGGCACCCTCACGGTGCTGCAGCGCACGCTCATTGACGAGGTCGATCGACAGATCAACCAAGCGGCGGATGATCTGCCGGAGTCGTTCGCCGTCGACGAGTTCGACTCGTTCGACGAGCTGACGCCCTCGATCTTCTCGAACCCGTTCTACTTCGGGGCCGTCGATGCTGATGGCGTGCTGATCGACGACAACGTGAGCGACGACAGCCGCCCGCAAGCGCCCGACATCACGCGCCTCACGAGTGAGTTCGTCGGCGCGCTCGATGGTGGTCTCACAGTCACGAGCACCGACCGCACGACACAGTGGCGCATCATTACCTTCCCCCTCACCGTCACCAACTCCGAGACAGACGAAAGCACCGAGGCAACCCTTCTCATCGGAGCGGATCTGGGAGACGCGAACGCCATCATTGGCTCGTTCGCCTCGGTGTTCTTGGGCTTCGGTCTCGTCGTCGTGATCTTGAGCGCGGCCATCACGCGCATGCTCGTGACGTCGACCTTCCGCCCCTTGCGCGATGTTGAAGCAACGGCGGCCCGGTTCGCGAGCGGAGACTTCAGCCAGCGACTCGGCGGCGCAACGCCCAACACCGAAGTCGGGCGCCTCAATCGCTCGCTCAACGCCATGTTGAGCCGAATCGACCGGGCATTTGCTGACCGCGCGGCGACCATCTCGCAAATGCGTCGATTCGTCGGCGACGCGAGCCACGAGTTGCGCACCCCGCTCGTGTCGGTGCGGGGCTACGCCGAGCTTTATCGCATGGGCGCTCTCGACTCCGCTGATGACGTCGCCCAAGCCATGCAGCGCATTGAAAAAGAGGCCATTCGCATGGGTGCACTCGTGAGCGACCTGCTCGAGCTCGCGCGCCTCGATGAGTCGCGACCGCTCGAACTCGCGCCCGTCGACCTCGTTCCGGTCGCGCGCGACGCGGCTCTCGATGCCATGGCGAGTTCACCCGATCGCGAGGTCACGGTCGTGCTGGCCGAGGCCGCGCTGGAGTCCCATTCGGTGACGACGGATGCTGCGCTCATGCACTCCGCGCCGATCAGCACCCCCGAGGCCGCCGGCGGGCTCGCGAGCTCGGCCTTTGCGCGGCTGCGCGGCTTGCGCACACGCAGACCGGCGGAGAGCATCCCGAGCCCGATTCTTGACGCGACGCCCGAGGTGCCGCTCGATGCCGTCGTGCTCGGCGAGGAAAACAAGATTCGCCAGGTGATCACCAACCTCGTCGGTAACGCCGTTCGGTTCTCGCCCGACGGTTCGCCGATCGAGCTCGTCGTGGGCGTCGACGTCGCCCGTGGAATGGCAACGATCGCGGTTGTCGACCACGGCGACGGAATTCCGCCGCAGCTGAAAGAGCGGATTTTCGAGCGCTTCTTCCGCGCCGACTCGTCGCGTGCCCGCGACACGGGCGGCTCGGGCCTGGGCCTCGCGATCGTGGCGTCGATCGTCGCCCTGCACGGTGGTTCTGTTGCCGTGATTGATACTCCCGGCGGGGGTGCGACCTTCCGAGTGTCGCTGCCTCTCGCCTCGGTGTCTCCCCTCCTCCCCACGGTTGCGCCGGCCACGGATGCGGCGCTCGAGCAGCCCGCCGCCACACCCTCTCCCGCCGAGGCCTAGCCTGCCGCTGACGCCGGGCAACCGCCCCGGCGCGGAGGGAGAGCACCATGACGCGCTACCAGGTCGACAGCGAGGCGGTCATTGCCGCCACGGCCGCCACCCGAGGCTCAATCGGCCGATTGCAGGCCGAAGCGGCGGGGCTTCAGGGCAATCTCGCGGGGTTGCAGAACACCTGGAGCGGTTCGGCCGCCACGGCCTTTCAGGGCCTCGTGGGCGAATGGATGGCGGCCTACCACCGCGTCGAGCAGACTCTCACCGCCATCAATGAAGCCCTCGCCCACGCCGGGCAGGGCTACGCCGAGGTCGAGCAGCAAGCCGCCCGCATGTTCATGCGCTAGTCACTCTCGCGTTTAGGGTGGGGGCGTGACCACCAACTCGACCGCCGCCCCCGCTCCCACTGGCACCGTGTTCAGCGACGACATCGTGGCTGCTGTGCTGCACCACATGAACGACGACCACGCTGCCGACAGCCTGCTCATCGCGCGTGCATTTGGCAACGGCAACGCCGAGAGGGCACACATGGTGTACCTCGACGGGCTCGCCGGGCACTGGCTCTACACCGCGGGCGACGCGGTCGAACACCCGCTTCGTGTCGAGTGGTCGCAGCCGATCAGCGAACGCGCCGAGATTCGGCGCGAGATCGTCGTGCTCTACGACCGTGCGTGCGCCGCGCTCGGGGTCGAGCCGCGGCCTCACGACTAAAGGTGTGCTGAGAACGGCAACCCCGAGTGCCGCCGACGTGAGCCGCCGTAGTAAGGTAAGCCTTACCTGACCTACGAGGAGCACGATGTCTACCGCCACCGACACCGCACCCGATTCGACCACCGCGGGCGCGCCCTCGAGCACCGGCACGGCCGACGCTGTGCCGTTCTCCCGGCTTGTGCGCGAGCGG
>JBJOPU010000213.1:0-3495 GCA_046050505.1 Actinomycetota bacterium | reverse complement strand
CGGGCATCGAGCCTCCGCTGTGGGAAGTCGACGCCAACCTGCGTCCTGAAGGTAAAGACGGCGCGCTCGTGCGCACGATCGACTCGCACCGCGCCTACTACGAACGCTGGGCGAAGTCGTGGGAGTTTCAGGCGCTGTTGAAGTCGCGACCCCTGGCCGGAGACGCGGAGCTGGGGGAGCGGTACTGCGAGACGGTGCATCCGTTCGTCTGGGCCAGTTCTCAGCGCGAGGGTTTTGTCGACTCGGTGCAACGCATGCGCGAGCGGGTGACCGAGCACATTCCTGCGGACGAAGTGGATGTTCAACTCAAGCTCGGCCCGGGCGGCTTGCGCGACGTCGAGTTCACCATCCAGCTGTTGCAGCTCGTGCATGGTCACAGCGATGACCGAGTGCGGCAGCGGGATACCCTCGGGGCTCTCGCGGCCCTCGCGCAGCACGGCTACATCGGCCGCGAAGAGGCGGCCGCGTTCTCGCATGACTACCGACTGCTGAGGGTCATCGAGCACCGCGTGCAGCTCGATCGCATGACGCGCACGCACCTCATGCCGCGCGACGCCGATCGCTTGCGCGTGCTGGCGCGCGCGACAGGCCTCGCGACCACGGCCGATGACCTCACCGAACGGTGGCAGCAGACGAAGATCGCCGTGCGCTCACTGCACGAGAAGCTCTTCTACCGACCACTGCTGTCGGCGGTGGCCGCCCTGCCGGATGACGGGCTCGCCCTCACGAGCGGCCAGGCCGAAGACCGACTCGCGGCCATCGGCTTCACCGACCCGGGCGGAGCCCTGCGTCACATTGCCGCGCTCACGAGCGGGGTATCACGGCGCGCCCAGATTCAGCGCACCCTACTGCCCGTGATTCTGCAGTGGCTCGCGCAGGGTGCCGACCCCGACTACGGCCTTTTGGTTTTCCGGCGCTTGAGCGACGATCTCGGCGAGACCTACTGGTTCTTGCGCATGCTGCGCGACTCGAGCGGGGCGGCACAACGTCTCACCAACGTGCTTACGGCATCGCGCTACGTGGGCGGGCTCTTTGAGCGCATTCCCGAGGGCGCCGCGTGGCTCGAGAACGAAGACGAGCTGCGGCCGCGCCCACTCGTCGCCTTGCTCGACGAGTCCCGAGCCACCGTTGACCGCTACGCGGGCGACATCGAAGCGGCCGCCAAGGCCCTGCGCACGGCACGCCGACGTGAGGTGCTGCGTCTGGCCCTCGCGGGCATCCTCGACGTCATCACGGTCGACGAGCTCGGCCAATCGCTCAGTGACGTAACGACGGCCCTGCTGACCGGGGTGCTCTCGCTCGTGCACCGCTATGGCGACGGCATCGAGTTCGCGATCGTCGCGATGGGTCGCTACGGCGGGGCCGAGCTCGGCTTCGGCTCCGACGCTGACGTCATGTACGTCTATCGCGAGGCGGGTGCGGGGGAGCACGCTCAACCGCGCGCCGAACACATCGTGCACGAGCTCAAGCGCCTGACGGAAGACTTGCGCCTGCCGCTCGACCTCGACATCGATCTGCGGCCCGAAGGGCGCAATGGGGCCATTGTGCGCTCGCTTGACTCGTATCGCGCCTACTACGAGCGCTGGTCGCTGACGTGGGAAGCGCAGGCTCTCCTTCGTGCCCGCACGGTGGCGGGCGACGAGCCGCTCATGACCGACTTCACGGCCCTTGCCGACACGGTGCGCTACCCGGCCGCACTGCCCGAGGCCGACGCGCGCGAGGTGCGCCGCATCAAGGCCCGCGTCGAGGCCGAGCGCTTGCCGCAAGCCGCCGACCCCGCCCGGCACCTCAAGCTCGGCCGCGGGTCGCTCAGCGACGTCGAGTGGTTCGTGCAACTGCTGCAACTGCAGCACGCCGCCACAGTGCCCGCCCTGGCCACGACGTCGACCCTCGACGCCTTGACCGCGGCGGTGGATGCTGAGCTCGTGCAACCCGTCGACGCCGAGCGTCTCCGTGCCGCATGGCTCATCGCATCCCGTGCCCGCTCAGCGCTGACGCTGTGGAGCGCGAAGACCGCGGATGTACTCCCCGTCGACCGCCCGCAGTTGGAGGGTGTCGCGCGCATCATGGGTTACCCCGCCGGGGGCGCGTCGCGGCTTGAGGAGGACTACTTGCGCACCACGCGCCTCGCCCGTCAAGTGTTCGAGCGCGGGTTCTACGGTGTGACCTAGCATGGCGATGTGACCAACGCTCACCCTCGCCTGCTCGCGGCGATCGCGATCTCGACCATCGCGCTGTCCCTGGTCGGATGTGCTCAGGCGGAGCCGGAGGCGCTGCCCACGCCCACCGCAACGCCCACGCCCTCGGTCACTCCCACCCCTGATCCTTTCGCGCTGCCGGTGTCGGCGTTCGATGTGACCTGTGACGAGTTGGTGCCGCTTGCAAAGATGGTCGAGCTCTATGGACCCGGAACGGTTCGTATGAATGTCAGTTACGCGGGGGTCGCGGATTGGAGCTTGGGCACGACTGCTGCTCTGACCGACGGGGCGGTGATCTGCCACTGGGGTCCGGCTGATTCCTCGTTCCCGAGTGCGACAATCGAGGCGACGCTGGCTACTCCCGATCAGTTCGCATTGGCGCGGCAGGTGTTTGACGACGTGCCGCGTCCGTCGCCTCCCGTTCCGATTCTCGATGTCGCACGGGCGCGATGTGGCGATAACTATCCCTCCGACACGTCGCGCGCCTACTGCGATTGGAGCGTGTACTCGGGAGACGTGTGGATGGTGGCGAGGTTTACAGAGCTGCCATCGAGTGAGGTCCAGGAGCCGGCGACGAGAGTGAACCCCGACACCTCGGCAAACAGTCCGACCGCTCGACCCGACTCGCTCAGTGCCCGCATCCTTGTCGATGCTGCGCAACTCCTCAACACCAGTGAACGACCCGAGCGTGAAGCCTCGCCAACCCAACTAACGACGTGCGATGCGGCACTCGAACGGCTTCGAATGGGACTCGCGGGGGACATCGAGCTCGGTGAAGCGACAGACCGCACTGCATTCGATGGGCAAGGAATCGGATCCCTGTCGATCGAACGTCGTGGATGGACACGGTGCAGCGTGAGCATTCCTTCCCAGCCCTTCGGTGGGGTCGTGCTCACGATCGCTCAGGACGCTGCGTGGGTGTTGGCGGATGACGGCCCCGTGGTGGCCCGCATGCAGCGGTTGTCAAACGGAGACGGAGTCATCCGATGCGCTGCCGATGAAGGCGGCGCGCAGTGCGACGCGGCGATCGTGGTGGGCGCCAACCTCGCCGCAATCACGGTATTCGACACCGATCAGGCTCTCGCGGAGGCTCTTGTGGTTGCTGCTGCAAGAGTCTTGAACTAGGCGGCCGTCCGACGACGCGGACTCTCATTGACCCTGCCGATAACAGCAACGCGGGCCCCGCTCCCGAAGGAGCGAGGCCCGCGCTGGTGTGGTGGCTATCTCGATAGAGGCTGAGGCCTAGACCGAGAAGTAGAGCTCGTACTCGAACGGGTGCGGACGCTGAGCGGCCGGC
>JBJOPU010000212.1:0-3499 GCA_046050505.1 Actinomycetota bacterium | reverse complement strand
GAGGCCGATGCCGCCGCCGATCGCCGCCGCGAGGTCAGTGAGAATGTCGCCGAACAGGTTGTCGGTCACGATGACGTCGAAGCGCGACGGGTTGGTCGCCATGAAGATCGTGGCCGCGTCGACGTGCAAGTAATCGACGGTGACGGATGCGAACTCGGGCGCTACGCGATCAACCGTGCTCTGCCACAGCGCGCCGGCATGCACGAGCACGTTGGTCTTGTGCACGAGCGTGAGCCGCTGACGTCGCGCCGCGGCCTGGGCGAACGCGAAGCGCACGACGCGCTCAACGCCGTAGGCGGTGTTGATCGAGACCTCGGTCGCCACCTCGTGCGGGGTGCCCTGGCGAAACCGGCCGCCGTTGCCGACGTAGGGGCCTTCGGTGCCCTCGCGCACGACGACGAAGTCGACCTCGCCGGGATCGCTCAGCGGCGAAGCGATGCCCGGCGCGAGCAGCGTGGGCCGCAGGTTGACGTAGTGGTCGAAGGCGAAGCGCAGCTTGAGCAGCAAGCCGCGCTCGATGATGCCGCCCGCGAGTCGCGGGTCGCGCGGGTCGCCCCCCACGGCGCCGAAGAGAATCGCGTCGTGCTTGGCAAGCGCCGCGAGAGTCTCGTCGCTGAGAATCTCGCCCGTTGCCAGATAGTGCTCGGCACCGAGCGGATACACCGTCTCGGCAACCGTCACGTCGTCGCCCACGGCCGCGCGCAAAACCTTCAGCGCTTCTGCCGTCACCTCGGGGCCGATGCCGTCGCCGCCGATCACGGCGAGGTCAAGAGTGCGTGCCATGGTGTTCTCCTCATTCTCGGCGAGCATCGTTGCCCACCGCGATTGCTCTACTGCTCGACGACCGTGATCTCGCGCATGACGCTCGCATCGATCGCGGTGCGCACGCTCTCGAGCAGCTCGTCGGGCACGCGTGAGTCGACGGTCAGCACGCTCAGTGCTTGGCCGCCGGCCGTGCGGCGCGCGATCTGCATGCCCGCGATGTTGATCGAGGCTTCGCCGAATGCCTTGCCATAGATCGCCACGATGCCGGGGCGGTCGGTGTAGATCATGACGATGAAGTGCTCAGCCATGGGCACTTCAACGTCGTAGCCGTTGATCTCGACGATCTTCTGCACTTGCTTCGCACCCACGAGTGTGCCACTCACCGACAGCTGCGTTCCGTCGCTCAGCGAGCCGCGGATCGTCAGCAGGTTGCGGTACTCCTCGCTCGCCGCGTCGGTGAGCAAGCGCACGGCCACCCCGCGCTGCTCGGCGAGCAGCGGCGCGTTGACGTAGCTCACCTGCTCGCTCGAGATGCGGCTGAAGATGCCCTTGAGGGCCGCGAGCTTGAGCACGTTGACGTCGTGCGCCACGATCTCGCCGCGCACCTCAACGTCGATGCTCGCGAACGAGGCATCGGCGAGTGCCGCGAAGACCTGACCGAGCTTCTCCATGAGCGGGATGCCCGGGCGCACGCTCGGGTCGATCACGCCGCCCGCCACGTTGACGGCATCGGGCACGAGCTCACCGTCGAGCGCGAGGCGCACTGACTTGGCGACCGAGACTCCGGCCTTTTCTTGCGCCTCATCGGTCGAGGCGCCGAGGTGCGGCGTGAGCTGGATGGTCGGGAGGTCGAGCAGGGGTGAGCCCACGGGGGGCTCGTGCACGAATACGTCGAGGCCCGCGCCGGCGATGCGGCCGGTGGCGAGGGCCTCACGGAGGGCATCCTCGTCGATGATGCCGCCGCGGCTCGCATTCACAATGCGCAGGTTCGGCTTCGCGAGGGCGAACTGTGCCGTGCTGATGAGATTGGTCGTCTCAGGCGTCTTGGGAATGTGGATCGTGATGAAGTCGCTGCGTTGCATGAGCTCGTCGAGCGTCACGAGCGTGACGCCCAGTTGCTGCGCGCGGGCCGGGGGCACGTAGGGGTCATAGGCGATGAGCTCAACGCCGAACGCTGCAAGGCGCTGGGCGACGAGAACTCCGATGCGGCCGAGGCCGACGACGCCGACGGTCTTTTCATAGAGCTCAACGCCCGTGTACTTCGAGCGCTTCCACTCCCCCGCCTTCATCGAGGCGTTCGCGTCGGGCACGTGGCGCGCCAGCGAGAGCAGGTGCGCGATCGCCAGTTCGGCGGCGCTGATGACGTTGCTCGTCGGCGCGTTCACAACCATGACGCCCGCGCTCGTCGCGGCGGGCACGTCGACGTTGTCGAGACCCACGCCCGCGCGCGCGATGACCTTGAGGGTCTTCGATGCGGCGATGGCCTCCGCATCCATCTGCGTCGCCGAGCGAATAAGGACGGCGCTCGCCTCGGCCAACGCCGCCAGCAGCGCGGGGCGATCGGTGCCGTCGACCTGACGAATGTCGAAGTCGGGCCCGAGGGCATCGACGGTGGCGGGGCTAAGTTCTTCGGCGATGAGCACGATCGGCTTGGGCACGAAAAAGGTCCTAACGAAAAGAGACCGGCAAGAGTGTGGTGGCGGCGCCTACGCCAATGGGGGCGACCGGTGAGTTCAGGCTATCGCAGGGTGCGAGGGCAGAATGGCCGCATGATGACGGATGCTGGCCTCACCGCCCTGGGCCCCGACCCGGTCGACCTCGCGCGCGTGATCACGGCCATCGTGTTCGTCGGAATCGGCATCACCCACTTCGTTCCGCCGATCATGCGGCCGATGGCAGCGATGATTCCGCGCGTCTTTTACGGTCGCCCGTTCTCTCCGCTCATGTGGGTGTGGGTGACCGGCGTCGCCGAGATCGCGGGCGGCATCGGGCTGCTGTGGGAGCCGACGCGGGTCGCGGCGGCGATCGGGCTCGTGGTGTTGCTCGTCGGCGTCTTTCCGGCGAACGCCTACGCCGCCCGACACCGCGAGCAATTTGGCGTCATCGCTGTGCCCTTCTGGCCGCGATTGGCGATGCAAGTGGCGCTCATCGCGCTCGTGCTGTGGGTGGGGCTGTTCGGCTAGAACAGCGTGATCGAGCCCGTCGCGAGGGCAATGAGCGAGAGTCGCACGGTCGCCGTCGCGGCGAGCGCCACGATGAGCACGAGCGTGAAGCGCGTGAGCGACTGCCGCCGCGCGACGACAACCGCCGCGGCGTAGAAGACCACGGGCACAATGACACCTGCCCACAGAGCCGCCCACGGCACGTTGGCGGGGTCAACACCCAATTGCGCATACAGCGCGGGCAGGCCCACGAGCGAACTCACGGCATCGAAGACGAACCAACCGACGACGAGCGAGAGCAGCGCCGCCACCCCGATGTGCGTGCGCGTCATGAGAGCACCCCCAACACGATGGGCCACGGCACGAGCACGAGCGTGCCGAGCGCGAGCCAGCCGAAGCGATGCGCGGCACGGCCATCGCGCGTCAGTGCCACGACCGCGGCGAACCACAGGGCGCTCGCGAGCAGGGCGAGAAACTCGCTGAACTGGTACATGATCTCGATCACGAGGGTCGGGCCGGTGAGAGGTACGAGGCCGATGCTGATGATCCAGCCCACCGAGTAGGCGAGGTAG
>JBJOPU010000211.1:0-3502 GCA_046050505.1 Actinomycetota bacterium | reverse complement strand
TGCCCGACTCCCAGCTCGTCAGCGCGGGCGATGAAGCCGCGAATGTCTTTGGGCAAGCATCCGCCCCCGAATCCAATGCCCGCGTTCAAGAACCGTCGGCCGATGCGCGCGTCGTAGCCGATCGCGTCAGCGAGTTGGGTGACGTCGGCGCCGACCACTTCGGCGATCTCGGCCATGGCGTTGATGAACGAGATCTTGGTGGCGAGAAAGGCGTTGGCGGCCACCTTGACGAGCTCGGCCGTGGCGAGGTCGGTGACCATGCGCGGAGTACCAGCCGTGAGCATCGCGGCATACACGCGGTCGAGGGTTTCGGTCGAGCGCGTGTCACCCGGCGCCACGCCGTAGACGATGCGGTCGGGCTCGAGCGAGTCGCGCACGGCAAAGCCCTCACGCAAGAACTCGGGATTCCAGGCGAGCGAGCCCCCCGCTCGCTCGACCTCGCGCTGCAGCACCTGCGCCGTGCCCACGGGCACGGTCGACTTGCCCACCACGAGGTCACCCGGCGTCAGCACCCCGAGCACCGCACGTAGCGAAGCGTTCACAGCCGTGAGGTCAGCTGAGCCGTCGGGCCGCTGCGGTGTGCCCACGGCAATGAAGTGAACGGATGCTCCGCGCGCGGCCTCGATGTCGGTACTGAACGACAGCCGACCCGCGGCGATGCCCCGCTCGAGCAACTCGGTCAGCCCGGGCTCGAAGAACGGCGCCCCACCTTTCGCGAGCGTATCGATCTTGAGCGGGTCGAGGTCGATGCCGACGACCTCATGCCCGAGTTCGGCCATGGCCGCCGCGTGAACTGCTCCGAGATATCCGCACCCGATCACCGAGATCCGCATGGCTCGACGCTAAGCACCGCTCGTGAACACGAGTCGACGAGCGGCTGGCGACTCGGTGGCGAGTGGGCAACGCGCGCGGCACTCGGCTGGCGTTCAGGCGACGTCGGGCGGGCATCCATACACTGTGCAGTCAACGGCATCGGTTGCCGGCCGCGCGTCACTGAATTGCGAAGGAGCCCTCATGGCCCAGTCCCGTCTCGAGGCCGGAGCCCCGGCCCCCGCCTTCACGCTGCCCGACAAAGACGGTGCGCACGTGTCGCTCGCCGACTTCGCCGGCCAGAAGGTCGTGCTCTACTTCTACCCCGCCGCGAGCACCCCCGGCTGCACCACGCAGGCCTGCGACTTTCGCGACAACCTCGCTTCGCTCAAGGGCGCTGGTTACGTCGTTCTCGGCGTCTCGAAAGATGCTCCGGATGCCCTGCAGAAGTTCGCCGAAGAAGAGCACTTGCCCTTCCCACTGCTGAGCGACCCCGACCTCGCCGTGCACAACGCCTACGGCACCTACGGCGAAAAGTCGATGTACGGCAAGACGGTCATGGGCGTCATTCGCTCGACCTTCGTCATCGACGAGAAGGGCGCGATCGAACACGCCCTCTACAACGTCAAGGCCACGGGCCACGTCGCGAGCCTGCGTAAGAAGCTCGGGCTGGACTAACCACTTAGGCCGCTAGTCGCGGCGGTCGAGATACCGCGTCACGGGCGTACTCAGAATGAGCACGATGCCGAGCACGGCCGTGGCGATCACCCACCAGCCGATGTCGGGGCGCGGGATGAATCCCTGCACGCTGCCGACCCCGATCGCGAGTTGCAAGAACTGGTAGGTCAGCACGCTCCCCCGCGTCCAGGCGCGGCCGCGGTGCACGCCGAACGTCATGGCGATGAGCCACACAGCAGCGAGCAGCACCAAAACGGTGAGGGCAATCGCCGTGGGCGGAAACTCCGCTTCGGCGAGCAGAAGCTCGATCACGAGAAACGCCGTGGCGCCCACGATGAACACCGATTGCGCCGCGAGCAAGATGACGAGCACGGTGACGTACAGCGAACGTTGGGTGTCTTCCATGCAAACCATCCCATGCGTACCTATTGATTTGACAACCAGCCTATGAGAACCTATACGAGGTTGATGTGACGCCTACAAAGCGGTGGGCGACGTTCCCAGAACCTTCTCTCTCACCGAATCCGCGGTGCCGACCTTCAGTGCGAGCACCGACGATGTAGCGCGTCTGTCAACCTTCGGCGCGTGCTACTTGACCCACAATAAAGGAGCACTTCCCCATGGATTGGCGCGACAAAGCAGCATGCCTCACCGCTGACCCCGAGCTGTTCTTCCCGGTCGGCAACACCGGCCCCGCGGTCGACCAGATCGAGAAAGCGAAGGCCGTGTGCGGTCGTTGCTCGGTGACCGAGACGTGCCTGCAGTACGCCCTCGAGACCAACCAAGACTCCGGCGTGTGGGGTGGCCTCAGCGAAGACGAGCGCCGCGCCCTCAAGCGTCGCGCCGCGCGCGCTCGCCGCGCGAGCTAACGCTCACTCGACCATCCACAGCGCCCCGGGGCGGCATCTCAGCGATGCACCCGGGGCGTTGTTATGCCCGGGGCACGATGCCCAGCGTGCGCTAGGCCCGGCGCTTCAAGTACAGCAGCGGAACGTCAATCGTCACTTCGGTGCCTTCGCCCTCGAGGGTGTGCCAGTCGATCGTGCCGCCCAGCTCGCCCTGAATGAGCGTGCGAACGATCTGCGTGCCGAGGCCCGAGCCCACTTTGCCTTCGGGCATTCCCCCGCCGTTGTCGCGCACCTTGACCGACAGCGCGTCGTCCGTGCGCGAGGCGATGATCTCCACTTCGCCATCGGGCCGACCTTCGAGGCCGTGCTCGACGGCGTTGGTGACAAGCTCGGTGAGCGCGAGCGCGAGCGGCGTGGCGTATTCGCTCGGCAGGGTGCCAAAGCTGCCGGTCGAGAGCGGCCGCACGACGGTGTTGTGGCTCGAGGCCACTTCGGCAATGAGCATGAGCACGCGCGAGAACACCACGTCGAAGTCGACGTTTTGGTTGAGGCCTTCGCTGAGGGTGTCGTGCACGACGGCGATGGCGGCGACGCGGCGCATGGCTTGCGTCAGAGCATCCCGCGTCGCATCGGTGTGTGACCGGCGGGCCTGGATGCGCAGCAGCGAGGCCACCGTCTGCAGGTTGTTCTTCACCCGGTGGTGAATCTCGCGAATCGTCGCGTCTTTCGTGATGAGCTCGCGCTCTTGGTGGCGCACTTCGCTGACGTCACGCACAAGAATGAGCGCGCCGATGCGCCGGCCGTCGAGCAGCAGCGGAATCGTGCGCAGCGTCACCGTCACGCCGCGCGACTCGATGTCGGTGCGCCACGGCGCGCGCCCCGTGACGACGAGCGGCAGCGATTCGTCGACCTGTTGCGGGCGGCCCGCGAGCAGGCTCGTCGTGACGGTCGCGAGCGACTGCCCTTCGAGCTCGCCCGCAAAACCCATGCGGTTGAAGGCGCTCAAGCCGTTGGGGCTCGCGAAGGTGACAATGCCGTCGAGGTCAAGCCGAATGAGGCCGTCGCTCGCGCGCGGGGCACCCCGGCGCGGGCCGCTCGGCGCTGCCAGGTCAGGAAAGTCGCCGGCGGCGATCATGGCAAACAGGTCGTTGGCGCACTCGTTGAAG
>JBJOPU010000210.1:0-3505 GCA_046050505.1 Actinomycetota bacterium | reverse complement strand
GCCTTGTTCGCGATCTTCTTCGGGCCCGGTGTGCGCATGGGCTTCGCGGGAGCCATTGCCCTTGCCGTGCTCATGATCCCCGTCGTCGTGCGCTCGTGCGAAGAGATGCTTCGGGTTGTGCCGAACGAGTTGCGCGAAGCGTCGTACGCGCTCGGTGTGCCGAAGTGGCTGACAATTCTGAACGTGGTTCTTCCCACATCGGCCGCCGGCATCGCGACGGGCATCATGCTCTCGATCGCTCGAGTCATTGGTGAGACCGCACCCCTGCTCATCGTTGCCGGGTTCACCGCGAGCATGAACTACAACCTCTTCGCCGAACGTATGCAGTCGCTGCCCGTGTTCGTCTTCACCTCGTACTCGAACCAGGGCGTCGACACGCAGGCCTACCTCGACCGTGCATGGGCCGGTGCGCTCACGCTCATTCTCATCGTCATGCTGCTCAACCTCGTGGCGCGCATTATTGCTCGCGCTTTCGCCCCCAAGCTCGGCCGCTAAGCCCAGAACCGACCGAAGGAATACCGACACCGTGTCTAAGCGCATCGAAGTCAACGACCTCAACGTCTACTACAGCAAGTTCAAGGCGGTGGAGGGCGTCAGCATGGTCATCGAGCCGCGCAGCGTGACGGCTTTCATCGGCCCGTCGGGCTGTGGCAAGTCGACCTTCATTCGCACGCTCAACCGCATGCACGAGGTCATCCCCGGGGCGTACGTCGAAGGCGAAGTGCTCATCGACGGAGACGACCTCTATGGCCCGGGTGTTGACCCCGTGCTCGTGCGCCGTCAGGTAGGCATGGTGTTCCAGCGCCCCAACCCTTTCCCGACCATGTCGATTCGGGACAACGTGCTCGCGGGGGTCAAGCTCAATAACCGACGCATCAGCAAGTCGGACGCTGATGACTTGGTCGAGAAGTCTCTTCAGGGCGCCAACCTGTGGAACGAGGTCAAGGATCGCCTCGAACGACCTGGCTCGAGCATCTCGGGTGGCCAGCAGCAGCGCTTGTGCATCGCGCGCGCGATTGCCGTTGAGCCCGAGGTGATCCTCATGGACGAGCCATGCTCGGCCCTCGACCCCATTTCGACGCTCGCGATTGAAGACCTCATCGAAGAGCTGAAGAAGGATTACACGATCGTCATCGTGACCCACAACATGCAGCAGGCGAGTCGCGTGAGCGACAAGACGGCCTTCTTCAACATTGCGGGCACGGGCAAGCCGGGCAAGCTCATCGAGTACGACGACACCTCGGTGATCTTCTCGAACCCGAGTGTGAAAGACACCGAAGACTACGTCTCGGGCAAGTTCGGATAAGTCGCGGCCGTCGTTTCGGCGCGATTCGCGACACTAGACCCGCGACACTAGACCGTCGAGCGAACCTGCGCCTGCTCGCTGTCGTCTTCATGCAGGGTGAATCGGTAGCCCACGTTACGTACCGTTCCGATGAGCGACTCCATGTCGCCGAGCTTGGCGCGTAAGCGGCGTACGTGCACATCGACCGTGCGCGTACCTCCGAAGTAGTCGTACCCCCACACCTCGCTGAGCAGTTGCTCGCGCGTGAAGACGCGGCTGGGGTGCGTGGCGAAGAATCGCAGAAGCTCGAACTCCTTGAAGGTGAGGTCGAGCGTGCGGCCGTGCACCTTGGCCGAGTAACTCGCTTCGTCAATGACGACACCGGATGCTCGAATCATGCTCGAGCCCTCATCGCGTGACTGGCGACCGATGGCAAGGCGTAGCCGAGCATCCACTTCAGCGGGCCCCGCGGTTTCGAGCAGCACGTCGTCGATGCCCCACTCGGCATTGATGGCCGTGAGTCCGCCTTCCGTGAGCACCACGATGATGGGCGAGCCCGCTCCGGTGGTGGTCAAGATCTTGCACAGCGACTTGGCGCTCGCGAGGTCGCCGCGCCCGTCGACGATGATGACATCGGCCGGAGGCGCACCGACGAGAGCCGCCGGTTCCGCCGGAATGCGGCGTACCCGGTGGCTGAGCAGGGCCAGCGCCGGAAGAACGTCGGTGTTCACCTGCGAGGTCAGGATCAACAGCTGAGCCACTTGTCCTCCACGGTGTCTCGCTCAGTGTACAAGCGCCCTAGCATGGGGGCATGTCTCGAACGGTCGCCACCGCGCTGCCCGTCTGGCTTGCCGTGGTTGCGGCGGTCGTCATCGTTGGTCTCACGCTGCCCGCGAGTGAGTGGTGGGCGGTCTTGCCGGCCATCGCCGGGGGCGCGATGATCATGACGTTTGTCATTCAGGTGAGCCTGCAGTCGAAAGACGGGCTCGTCATGCGCATGCTCGTCACGGTCACGGGAGCGATCGTGCTGCTCATTCTCGCCTCGGTCGCCACGGCTGTCGTCACGGCCCTCTAGGGCCAACACGCGGGCACCTCACTCCCAGCGAGCCGTCGTAGACTGGGATCATGCTTCTCGCCCTTGAGATCTTCTTCCTCGGCCTCCTCGGTCTGGCGACGCTGTCGATCGGTTTCGTGTCGGTCGTCGTGCTCGTCAACCTGTATCGCGGCCAGCGCTGATTCCCCCCGGCGCCGTGTTCTCTCTCGACACGAGCCTGCCGGCCGAACTGGCCCCGCTCGCGTGGCTCATCGGCGTGTGGGACGGCACCGGGGTGGTGCACTATCGCGATGGCGATCGCACGCGCGAGCATGAGTTTGGCCAGCGCGTGAGCTTCAGCCACGACGGCCTCAACTACCTCAACTATTCGTCGCACACCTGGTTGCTCGACGAGGCAAACACACCCCTGAGCGCCGAAGCCGGGTACTGGCGGCTGCACCGCCCGTCGCAGCCGGGTGACCCCGGCCCCGGCATGTTGCCGGGAGAGGGTCCGCGCCCCTATGCCACCGCCGAGCAGGTCGAACAGTTGCGGGCGCCGCACGGCGGCTTCGACGTCGAGGTGGCGCTCATTCACCCGGGCGGAGTGAGCGAGCTCTACTTGGGCCGTGTGAGCGAGGCCCGCATTGACCTGCAAACCGATGCCGTGATGCGCTCGGCTAGTGCGAAAGAGTACGCGGCCGCAACACGCATCTACGGGCTCGTCGAAGGCCGACTGCTGTGGGCGTGGGACATCGCCGCCCTCGGTAACGACTTGCGCACCCATGCCTCCGGAACCCTGAACCGCGATGCCTGAGTCGACCCTCGTGAGCCCCTTGCTCGCCCTGCCCGGCGCCGTCGCCATGAGCGCGGCGACCGACGGTCAGCCCGCCATCGCCTCGCACTATGGCGATCCGGTTGCGGAACAACGGATGCTCGCCGCCGGCCGCGCCATCGTCGACCTCAGCGACCGCGGTGTCATTACCGTCACGGGGCCCGATCGACTCACCTGGCTCGACTCGCTCACCTCGCAGTCGCTGACACAGCTCGCGCCGGGCGCATCGGCCGAGACCTTGCTGCTCGACCCGAACGGACGACTCGAACACAGCATCCGTCTCATCGATGACGGCGTCACTGCGTGGCTGCTGGTTGAGGGCGCGCAGACGGCTTCTCTTGTCGCGTGGCTCGAT
>JBJOPU010000209.1:0-3509 GCA_046050505.1 Actinomycetota bacterium | reverse complement strand
AATAGCGCCGATGGGCGCCCGTTCTACGATGCGAAGAATCAAGGTGTGCGGAGGAACCACTTCAGTGGAGAACGACCGAATCAGGGGAAAGGCTGCGAGGTCGTCGCGAATCTGTGCGTCGTCGAGCAACGCCAAAGGAGTGCCGAGATGCTCATCGAGCGCCGCGCCCACCACCGTTGCGTCGAGTCGACTGGTGCCCACCACCTGCACGGTGTCGAGGGACATCAGGGGAGACAGGGTTACGACGGCGACGCCGGCAACGAGAACGAGCAACGACCCCACAGTGACGGTGGCCGTCAGCCGTCGTTGGCGAGATCGCCGCGTGAACCGACGTACCTCGGCGCGCTCATCGCGCCGACGCTCTCGGCGTGCCGCTCGAGACACTCGTGCGGAGTTCGGTGTGTGCGGTGTCGGTGCCGCCGCTGCAGCGCCAGCGCGCTGCGGTACTCGGGTGGCCGATTGTGGCGAGGTAGAGCGTGCCGTCGAGGGTGCAGAAGTACGACGCGGAGCTGTATTCGGCGACGCTGACCGCGGCACTCTCCCGGACGTCGACGCTGGGGGTGCCGGCTTCTCACCGCCGAGGCCCTCGGGGCGCTTCATGGGACCGCGCCTCCTGGCGATCGTGACTCAATCGCCGCGCGCACCTGCGGAATGATGCGATACACGTCGCCACAACTGAGAGTCATGACGATGTCACCGGGACGAGCGATTTCGGCAATGCGATCGGCTGCAGCCTGCCAGTCGGGCCGGTAGTCCACAACGGCCGGATCCTCAAAGCGATCAACCACGAGTGCACCCGTCACGCCGGGGATCGGGTCTTCCCGCGCGCCATAGACGTCCAGCACGACCGTGTGATCGGCGCCGTGTTCGTACACCTCGGCGAACTCGGCAGCCATGGCCTGCGTACGGCTAAACAGGTGCGGCTGGTGGATGGCGATGACACGCCCCTCGCCTACGACCGATCGCGCAGTTTGCAGGGCCACTGCCACCTCAGTCGGATGGTGCGCATAGTCGTCATACAAGCGCACCCCGTTGGCAAGGCCGTGCGCCTCGAAACGGCGTTGTGTTCCCGCGAACCCATCAAGCGACCGCACGGCATCGCTCGCCGGAATTCCGAGCCCGACGAGCACCGCGATCACACCGGCCGCGTTGAACGCATTGTGCCGACCAGGAATCGCCAGTTCTCCCGTATATTCGTCGCCCGCGATCATCACCCGAAAGCGGATCGGGCCCGTGTCAGAGATCTCGAGGAGCCGCACGTCTGCGTCGGCCGCTTCGCCGAACGTCACGACCGGAACGCCCCGACCGTGTTCGCTCAATCGCGAGTGCAGCCTTCGCAATGCGCGGTCGTCGGCCCAGAGTGCAACAAGGTCGCTAGCACCCCGCGCGAAGGATTCGAACGCGGCCTCGATGGACTCTTCGTCGCCGTAGTGATCAAGGTGGTCGGTATCGATGTTGGTGATGAGAGCGATGGCAACGTCGTAGAGCAGGAAGGAGCCGTCGGACTCGTCTGCCTCCACCACGAACAGCTCGCCCGAACCCCAGGCAGAGCTCGTGCCCGCGCCCTGAATAACAGCGCCATTGACAAAGGATGGATCGCGCTCGAGCGCACGCAGGGCCGTGACGAGCATCCCCGTTGACGTCGACTTGCCGTGTGCACCGGCGACCGCGACTAGTCGTTCCCCCCGAACAAGCCAGGCCAGCGCTTGAGAGCGGTGCAATACGGGCATTCCCCGCCGCAGCGCCTCCTGGTATTCCGGGTTGTCACGCCACAGAGCCCCCGTCACCACCAGAGTGTCGGCGTCGCCGACGTGCGCGGCATCGTGGCCGATCGACACGGGAATGCCGAGGTCGATGAGCGACTGTACGGCATCAGAGTGCGAGCGGTCGCTACCCGTCACGGAGTAGCCCCGGTCGTGAAACATGCGGGCAATTCCGCTCATGCCGCTGCCGCCGATGCCGACGAAGTGCAGGCGACCGAGCGACTCGGGAAGGACGAGAGAAAGGTCAGGCTTGATCATTGACGTCCAGCCTAGGCGCGGGAGCGCGAGCCCGAAGAAGTCGCGAGCGCCTCACGGACGAGTGCCAAGAGAGCGGCATCTCCGTCGCGCCGGCCGACTGTCTCGGCCGCTGCTGACATGCGAGCGATCTCGCTGCGGCGAGACAGCAAAGGGACGAGCGAGAGTGCGATCCACTCGGGAGTGAACTCGGCGTCTGTCACGAGCACAGCGCCGCCCGCAGCCACCAACTCGCGCGCATTGAGACGTTGCTCGCCGTTTCCCGCCGCGTACGGTACGAGCACCGACGGCAACCCCAGAGCTGCGAGTTCACTCACGGTCGCCGAACCGGCGCGACACACCACTAGGTCAGCGGCGGCGAACGCGAGATGCATCTGGTCGCAATACTCAACGGTGTGGTAGCCGGGCAGCGCCGGATCGTCTCCCCCGCGGCCGGTGCCGGTAATGTGCAGCACTTGCCAGCCCGTGCCGAGAATTCGTGCCGCCGAATCGGTCATCGAGACGTTGAGGCGCTGGGCTCCTGTCGACCCGCCGGTGACGAGCAGCATCGGACGGCCAGGCTCGAGACCCAGGGTGCGGAGCCCTTCATCACGCCGCGCAGCCCGATCCAGTGACGTGATTTCGGGCCTGAGCGGCATTCCGGTCAGACGCGCTCCGCGCAACGGCGTTCCGGCGAAGGTGACCGCAGCACGGCCCCCGAGGAGAACAGCGAGTCGATTGGCGATGCCCGGCCGCGCGTTGGCCTCATGGGCAACAAAGGGAATGCCCTCGCGCCAGGCGGCGACGTACGCGGGTGCCGACGCATATCCGCCGAAGCCCACGACGACATCGACGTGGTGATCTCGAATGATCGCGCGGGTACGGCGCACGGCATCCCGAAATCGACCCGGGAATCGCAGGGCTGCCCGGTTTGGTCGCCGAGGGAAGGGAACGCGGGGAATAGTGATGAGCTCGTAGCCACGGTCGGGAACGAGTCGCGCTTCGAGACCTTCTGCCGTGCCCACGACGAGCACGCTTGTTGTGGGCTCTACAGAACGCCAGTGGTCGGCCAGAGCGAGCAAGGGGTTCACGTGACCGGCCGTGCCGCCGCCGGCGAGCAATGCAGTCGTCATGGTTGCCGTGCTCCTCGTACGGGAGCGATCGTCGTCGCCGCACGCTGAGGAAGGGGCAGATCGCGCGCGAGCGAGAGCACGACCCCGATGGCCAATAGCGATGACACCAGGGCAGAACCTCCCGCAGAAATGAAGGGAAGCGGTAGGCCCAGGACGGGCAGAAGTCCCAACACGACAGCAATATTGACGAGGGCTTGGCCAATGATCCACACCATGATTGCGCCCGTCGCGATGCGGTGGAACGGGTTCTGGTGGCCGCGCACAAGGCGCACGAGGGCGATCGCCAAAACGGCAAACAGAACAAGAACCACGAGAGCGCCGATCAGCCCGAGTTCTTCTCCGATGATCGCGAAGATGAAGTCACTCTCGGCGTGGGGCA
>JBJOPU010000208.1:0-3512 GCA_046050505.1 Actinomycetota bacterium | reverse complement strand
CCAACTCGCCCGCCTCCGGGTCGGTGATGAAGTGCGGGGTCTTTGTCGTGCCCACCGTGTGCCACTCGTAGTAGCCGTCGGCCGGCAAAATCGCGCGCGACCGCACGAGTGCGCCCTTGAACGTGTTCTTCTCGCTCACGGTCTCGCTGCGGGCGTTGAACGTGGGGTACTTCGAGGTGAGCTCGGTGCTCCACCGCGGCACGAGCGACCAGCGCGCGGTCGTGACGAGTCGGGAGGGCATCCCCTCGGGGTCATCTTTCGGCACGCGGTCGACCACGATCGGCACCTGCTGGGTCGGCGAGATGTTCCAGCTCGGCGGCATGGCCACATCGTCGACTTCATCGGCCTCGAAGTACTGCCCCAGCTCTTCGCCGCTCTTGGTGTTGGCATAGCGACCGCACATCAGTGCCCCCTCTCGGCGAGCGCCGACTGCAAGCGCTCGGCATCCACGCGATAAATGGTGTGCACGTCGCCGTCGATGAGCACGACCGGAATCTCGTCCCAGTAGCGATCGTGCAGCTCAGAGTCGTCGAGAATCGACAGTTCGTCGAACCGCACTCCCGCTCGCCCGTCGAGCACTGCCGTGACGACGGCACGGGCGTCATCGCACAAGTGGCAGCCGGGCTTGCCAATCAGTGTCACGGTGGCGAATGGCTCGTCGGCGGGGGGCACGTGCCCAGCATAGGCACGTGCCTATGCTGGAGGGGATGTCCACCCCCGTCAGCGACGCCGGCTCCGCCGGTCGCGCGCCCGCCTCCGCCCCCGTGATCGCGTTTTTCGACGTCGACAACACTCTGCTGCGGGGCGCAAGCGTCTACCACCTGGGTCGCACGGCCTGGAAGCGCGGACACCTCGGCTGGCGCGATCTCACCCGATTCGCCTGGCAGCAAGCCCGCTTTACCTCCGTCGGCGAGAACCACCAGCACCAACTGGCCGTGCGCGATCGCGCTCTCGAACTCATCGCGGGTCACTCCGTGGCCGAACTCGACGAGATTGCCGAAGAGACCTATGACTCGTCGCTCGCAGGCCTCCTGCACGAGCAGGTGGTCGCGCGGGCCCACCAGCACATCGCGCAGGGTCACGAGGTGTGGCTGATTACCGCCACACCGCACGCCTGTGCTCGGGTCATTGCCGAGCGGCTCGGGCTGACGGGCGCGATGGGCACACACATTGAGAGCGTCGACGGCATCTTCACCGGGGCCCTCGTCGGTTCCGTCATGCACGGTCCGCACAAGGCTGAGGCGGCCGCTCGCCTCGCGGCCGAGAAGGGTGCCGAGCTCGCCGACTGCTGGGCCTACAGTGACTCGCGCAATGACATCCCCCTGCTCGAGCTCGTGGGGCACCAGCAGGTCGTGAACCCGGATGCCGCGCTGGCTCGGTATGCGCAGGCGCGCGGCTGGCCCGTTATGCGCGACCGGCCGCGGTCATCCCGTCGCCGTCGCCGCGATGGCGACAGCACGCCCCCGCAGCAATAAGCACCGCAGAAAAACGAAAGCGCCCGACAGATTGGCCGGGCGCTTCGTATCGGGCGGATGCCCTACTTCTTGTTGCGACGCTGGTGACGCGTCTTGCGCAGCAGCTTGCGGTGCTTCTTCTTCGCCATCCGCTTGCGGCGCTTCTTGATGACAGAACCCATGGAAAATCCTCTGATCGTCGACTGAACGGGAGCAACGGCCCGTTCAGGACCGTGTCATGTACCGACCGAGTCTAGCCGACGTCGGCGACGGGCATCTCGATGGCCGCAACAACGGCCGATTCGGGGATGCGGAAGCTGCGCCCGAAGCGAATCGCGGGCAACTCGCCGGCGTGCACCATGCGGTACACGGTCATCGTCGAGACGCGCATCATGTCGGCTACCTCGGCAACGGTAAGAAACCGCACGTCAGACAGATCGCGGGTCATGGGCAGTCATCCTGTCGTTCACGCGCACAGCACCCTCGTGGCGCGTGTGCACGAAGTTCAGAGTAGGGGCTGGTGTGACTCGTGTAAAGACGCTCGAAAAGGGGGGTGGGCTGCCTTAATCCTGGCTCTTCCACGGCAGGCGCTTGCTGACGGCTTCTTGCACGTCGTGCAGCTTCTCTTGCGCGCCCTCGATGATCGTGCGCGCTTGGTGTGAGGCATCGGCGGCAACGCGGCCAACCGAGCTCCCCGCGCCCGCGACGTTGGCTCCTGCCCAGGCCGCGAAGACGGGCGAGCCGTCATTATCGGGGTCGAAGTCTGCACTGAGAAAGGGGATGATCCAGTCTTCGACTTCTTCGAGGGGCGCCGAGTCAACCGTGTAGTAACGGTGCTGGCCTTCGTCCCGCACGGTCACGAGTCCGTGGTCGCGCAACACCTTGAGGTGCTTCGACACGGTCGGCTGCGTGGCATCCATGCGCTCGACGAGCTCGCTCACGCTCAACTCTCCCGCAACACCCTCACCTCTCAGCGAAGCGTCGAGCAAGTGCTGCAGCAGTTCCCGACGGGTGGCGTCGGCGATCACGTCGAAGATGTCGGCCATGACACCAGGCTAGTCAGCCGCGGCCGGGAGTACCATCAGACGCGGTCCGTTGGCCGGTGAGGAGCCTCGATGTCCACGACGAACCGCATTCGCGGAAACCGCCGCGACAGCCAAGCGAACCCATTCGCTCGCGCCTGGGGCGCATTCACCGACTCGTTCACCGCCTCACCCGCACGGTTCGCCATCGTGATCTTCACGGCGCTCATCCTCATCACGACGCTGCTCTTGACCTTGCCCATTGCAAAGGCAGGTGTCGGATCGAGCGCGCCCCTCGCCGACGCCCTCTTCACAGCCGTGTCAGCGGTGTGTGTCACCGGCCTCGCGACCGTCGACATGGCGACGTATTGGTCGCCCTTTGGCAACATCGTCATCATTCTGGCAATGCAGATCGGCGGCATCGGCGTGCTGACGATGGCGAGCATCCTGGGCCTCATCGTGGCTCGTCGCATCGGGCTGCGCGCCAAGCTCATCGCCGCGAGTGACACGAACGCCGCGCGCGTGCACGCTCGGCCCGTTGCTGAGTCGCAGGCCGTTCGCCTCGGCGAGATCGGCGGTTTGCTGTTCACGGTGGCGGCGAGCGCCATCGTCATCGAGCTTGCCATCACGGCGCTCATCGTGCCGCGTCTGCTCATCGAGGGCTTCGACCCGTGGTCAGCGATCTGGCAGGGCTTCTACCTTGCGCTGTCGGCCTTCACCAACACGGGCTTCGTGCCCTTCGCCCCGGGCATGGAGCGCTTCGCGAGCGACCCGTGGATGCTCTCGGTGCTCTCGATCGCCGTGTTTCTCGGCGCCATCGGCTTTCCCGTCATCTTCGCGCTCGCCCGCTGGCTGCGCACCCGAGCGCGACTCACGCTGCACGCTCTTGACCTCGTAACGGGTGAGACGGTATCCGACGCCACGCCGCTGCCAGCGGGTGCCGTGCGGTGTCGGTTGTCGTCCTTGTCGCTTTACGTGACCGTTGGGTGCCGGGGGTCATGCGGTGAGCGACATCGCCTGGTCGGGACTCGCTGCC
>JBJOPU010000207.1:0-3530 GCA_046050505.1 Actinomycetota bacterium | reverse complement strand
GAGAGCCTGCCCCACGTGCGCATGGCCTATGAGACGTGGGGTTCACTGACGCCCGCACGCGACAATGCCGTGCTCATTGTGCACGCGCTTACCGGCGACAGCCACGTTGCCGGGCGACCCGGCCCGGGTCACCCAACCGCCGGCTGGTGGGGTGGCATTGTCGGGCCCGGACTCGCCATCGACACTGACCGCTGGTTCGTCATCGCCCCCAACATGCTCGGCGGGTGTCAGGGGTCGACGGGGCCAGCGTCGTTCGCACCGGACGGCACCGAGTGGGGCTCGCGCTTTCCGTACCTCACGATTCGCGACCAGGTGGCTGCCCACGTCGGGCTCGCTGACGCGCTCGGCATCGAGCGGTTCGCGGCCGTGGTCGGCGGGTCGATGGGCGGCATGCACGCGCTCGAGTGGGCGGTACAGCATCCCGAGCGCGTCGAACGGCTCGCGGTGCTCGCCGCACCACCGATCTCGAGTGCCGACCAGATTGCGTTGAATTCGGTGCAACTCGAAGCGATTCGCATGGATCCGTTGTTTCGCGACGGCGACTACTACGACGAGCCGGAAGGGCCGTTTCGTGGCCTTGCTCTCGCGCGTCGCATGGCACTGCTCAACTACCGCTCGCCGAGCGAACTCAACGAACGCTTCGAGCGCTCGTGGCAAGGCGTGCTCGACCCGCTCGGCAAGGGCGGGCGCTTTGCGGTCGAGAGCTACCTCGATTTCCACGGCAACAAGTTCACGCGCCGTTTCGACGCCAACAGCTACGTCACGCTCGTGGAGGCCATGAACTCGCACGACATCACGCGCGGTCGAGGCTCGCTTGCCGAGGCGCTGAGTGGCGTAACCGCCCGCACCCTCGTGCTCGGCATCGACAGCGACCGACTCTTTCCGGTTGAGCAACAGCAGGCACTCGCGGCGGCTCTCCCGGCGACGATTCATGGCCCCAACGCGATCGTGATCTCATCGTCGTTTGGGCACGATGCCTTCTTGATTGAAAGCAACCTCGTTGGCCCGCACCTCGCCGCCCTGCTCGCCGACTGAGACACCAGGGCCCATGACCACACGCAGCGTTCGACGCATGATCGCCGCGCTCATGGTGACGGTGGTGATGACGCCGGTCGCGGGATGCTCACCTGCAGCTTCCCCCGCGCCTGGGCCCTCGGGGGCGGCGGCCACGGCCGCCGAGCTCGCCGTCACGGCCGAGGTTTATCGCACGCGCATCGATCCGTCGCGCGGAGCCATCCAGCTTGCCGTGCGCAACGACGCGGAAGCTCCCCTCACGATCGTGGTGGCCGCGCTCGAATCTCCCGCTCTTTCCTCGCCGATCTCCCGCGAACGAACGATCGTCATCGGCGCGGGTCTCACTCGCGATCTGCCCTTGACGCTCTCGCCCGCGGTGTGTCCGGCAGAAACAACGAGCTCGCCCGAAGCGGTGCTCACCGTGCTGCTTGCCGATGGCAGCTCGGCAGAACTGCGCGTACCCACGACCGACCGCCTGGGCCAATGGGCCGCGTGGGTCGAGGCCGAATGTTTCGCCGCGGCGGTCACGCAACGCGCCGACCTCGATGTTGAGCACGACCCCGCTCGCGACGACGGTGCCCTCATCGGGCTGACGCTGATGGCCGACCGACTCGACTCCGGCCTCGAGCTGGTGGCGATCAGCGACACCGTGCTCTTCGGGCTGGTGAGTTCTGCCGACGGAACGCGCGTGACGAGCATCCCGTTGGCCCCGAGCGATGACGCGTCGGCAGGGCACGCGGGCGCGGTGGGCATCGCGGTGCTGCTTACTCCGGCACGATGCGACCCGCACGCGCTCGCCGAAGACAAGCAAGGCACTCTCTTCGTGGTTTCGGTCGTTCTCGATGGGATGCCCGGCACGGTCACGATCGTTGCCGACGAGGCAACGCGTGCCGCGCTCTACGACGCGTATACGCGTGCGTGCGAATTGTGATGGGTGCGCCCCTTTCGGGTGACAGACTGAGCGTGTGGAGCTGATCGAGAAGGAGCGCCGCCGCCTATTGCAGTCGGCCGCTCGCGCTTTCGGCCTCACGGGTGTCGTGCTATCGGCGATCTGCTTGGCTCTTCCGGGCGTCGTCGATCCCGACCTTTTGCCGTCGGTGATCATCGTGCTCATGGGCCACGCGGGGGCCTTGATCATGGTGGGGCGCAGCAGCAACGTGGGCTGGATCATTCTTGCGATCGTGCTCGGGTGCGGCGCTCTCGCCTTGGCCCAGTTGCCGTGGGGGCAATCGACCTCCGTCGCGCTGCCCATTTCTCTCGCGCCTCTCGGAGCCGCGGGCATCGGCGCTGTGGGAATGGTGCTGAGCGAAAGCCCCGGGCGATGGTTGCTGTGGGCGGGCGGGGCTCTCGCAAGCTGCTTTCTCGTCGCCAGTGCGGGCCCGACGACAGCGTTCCTTTCAACCCCCGCGATCGCCACGCTCGCAGGGTGGGTCATCACGCTCATCATCGGGTTGTGGGTGACGGTCGGCGTGCAGCGGGCAGTGCGTCGCATCGAGAACATCGGTCGCGCGCATCACCTCGAACGTCAGGCGAGCGAGACCGAAGCTCAGCGTCGACAGAGTGCCCGGTTGTTGCACGACACGGTGCTCGCCACGCTCACGCTGCTCGCACACTCGGGAGTGGGGGTCAGCGAAGACGCTCTTCGTCAGCAGGCCCGCGAAGACGCGCGACTGCTTCGGCAACTGCGACTTGGGTCGACCCCGATGCCGCAGTTCTCAGGGGTGTACAGCCTCGAGCCCGTGGCAGAAACCCCTCTCGGCACGACGCTCGAGTCGGTCAAGCAGCGCTTCTTGCGCATGGGACTCACGGTTCGCTGGCATGGCAGCGGCCAGGTGCTCTTGCCGAGCGACGTTCTCGACGCCTTCTTGCTTGCGCTCGCTGAGTGCCTCGAAAATGTTCGTCGGCACTCTGGCGTCGAAGAAGCCGACGTCACGATTACCCAGGGTGACGACGTCTTGCGCGCAGTGGTGACCGATGCCGGCGTTGGATTCGACCCGAGCGCGGTCACTGAAGAACGGCTCGGGTTCACCGAGTCGGTCGTGGCTCGATTGCACGATGTCGGGGGGAGTGCTCGGTTGTTCTCCACTCCGGGTGCCGGAACAACGGTGATTCTGGAGGTGCCGCGATGAGGCACCGTGCGACCACACCAGAGGTGGCGCGATGAGCACGAGATACACCCCGCCCGATGAGACGACACTCGGCGGTCTCGTTCGACCCGCAGGAGCGCGCTCGTCAACGCGACGCGGCACCCCTACCTCCACGCACGCCTCAGCGCTCGGCTCGGGCTTCTTGGGCCTTGGCTTGGGAATCATCGCTGCGTTGCAGTCGATGCTGGCCATCTCGGTGTTCTTGCTCCGTGTCGACGCGTACCCCTCGCTCTTGCCCGTCGCGACCGCGTGGCTCTTGCTCATGGTCACGTTCCTCGGCCTGACGATTACGATTTCGGCAAGCGGTGAACGGCTGCCCGACTGGCTCTACGGCGTCTTCCTGGCCGCACTCGCGGCCGTTGTCTGGCT
>JBJOPU010000206.1:0-3540 GCA_046050505.1 Actinomycetota bacterium | reverse complement strand
AGACGGTCGCCGAGCTCGAAGAGCTGGCGAGTTCGATCGGACGCGTCGCGCGCCAGCGCACGACGACCTACGGAACGCCCGACCCAGAACGTGTCGCGGTCGCCCAGTCGCACCGAACCGAGGGTTATGCGGCCACGGGCCGGCGGCTCGCGCTCTCTATCGCCGAGGTGCGTTCGGGGGCATGATGGAGCCCATGCCCACCATGGTCTTCATCAACCTGCCCGTCACCGACGTTGCTCGGTCGACCGCCTTCTACGAGGCGCTCGGCTGGACGCTCAACCCGATGTTCTCCGACGAGAACGCGTCGTGCATCATCGTGAGCGACACGATCTTCGTCATGTTGCTGACGCACGAATTCTTCAGCAGCTTCACTCCGGGCAAGGGAGTGGCGGATGCTCACGCAGCGATCGGCGCGCAATACGCCCTCAGTTGCGACAGCCGGGAGGATGTTGACGCTCTCGTCGCTCGCGCCATCGAGGCCGGCGGCTCACCCTGGGAGTCGCGCGACCTCGGCTTTATGTACAGCCGAGCGTTCCAGGACCCCGACGGCCACTACTGGGACCCGTTCTGGATGGACCCAGCCGCCGCGGCCGGCGGCCCGCCGAGCGACTAAACCCGGCCCTCGCGCCCGGCCTCGTTCCCGCTAGCCGTGCCCATCCCTTCTGGGCGCCTCCCCAATCGTAGGAACTTTGCGAGCAAGGTCGATGGAAGTTCCTTCGATTGGGGAGGATCCCGATGTGGATTGTCGACCCCGGGGCGCAGTGGGGGTAGCACAGCGCAGCAGCGGGCGGCACCGCGCAGCAGGGGGTCACCTGCCCCGCGCCGCCGCGTCAGGTTTCGAGAAGTGCGCGCGTGCGCGGGCCGAGCAGCACGACCCCCGCGGCGGCGAGGTCTGCGAGGCCCGTGAGTTGCTCGAGCGTGTCGACGTCGCGGCGCAGGCCCGAGTGCTCGCGCACGGGGAGTTCGACGTAGCCGGCGTCGCGGTGTTGCTCGGCCGAGTCGTCGCCGAAGCGCAGCGAGTGGGGCAACCCGGCCGCGGCGACGACGAACGTCGTGCCTGTACCCTCGGCGTCGGGCACGAACGCCCAGTGGTGCTCGCTCGCCGCGACGAGGGCGGCGTCGAGGTCGGCCGGTTGCAGCGCCGGCAGGTCGCCCAGGAGCACCGCGGTCGGAGCCGCGGGGTCCGCCGCCGCGAGCCCCGCGCCGATCGCGACGAGCAAGCCATAGCCCGGGTCATCGACCAAGCGCACTCCCTCGAGAGGCTCGGCGAGCGACCCCACGACAATGAGCTCGCCCACTTCGCGAGCAGCCCGCGCCGCCCCGACCGTGTCGAGCGCGATCGCGGCCGCGAGGGATGCCCGCCGAGCATCCGCGTCGACCCCACCCCCCGCGGCGAGGCGACTCTTTGCGCTCGCGGCATCGCGCACGGGCACAATGAGCGACACGAGAGCAGACATCGGATCAGCCTAAGCCGAGAGCGCGTCGGCGATCAGCCGCTCATCGGCGGGAGTGCGGTCGATCAACGAGATGGGCGCGATCGTCGCGAGCACGCGACGCCACGCGGGCGACGAGAGGCGGAGTGCTCGCAGCGCGAGGTCGAGGTCGTCGCGCGCGGCGGGATGGTCAGCAGTTCCGTAGGCGCGGGCCTCGAGCGCAGACCGAACGCGGTCGAGGGCGGCGGCTTCATCGGGCCCCAGGCGCGAGGCCCACAGAACGGCGAGCTCACGGGGCGTGCGAGTGTCGTCGGCGGGCAACCCCAGATCGCGCGCCGTGTCGCGGAGTTCGCGCCAGTGGTCGAGGGCATCCGGCGACCGGCGGCGCGCCGCGCGACGTCGCGCGCGCCAGAGCCCCGGTAGCAGGACCAGCACCACGAGCAGGCTGAGCGCAACGATGGCGATCGCGCGAGCATCCACCGACACACCACCCGCCCCGCTGCCAAGGGCACCGTCGAGAGATCCGTCGGAGCCGCCGTCGATGAGGTCGTTCGGGTCGACCGCGGGCCCCGTCTCGGTCGGGTCGGCGGGGTCGGGCGACGAGGTCGCCTCGGGCGTCGGAGCGAGGGTTTCGCCCGTGACGGGGTCGACGGCCGGCTCTTCGCCCGGAGCAGGCACATCGTCGGTGGCGTAGTCGGGCACGGCTCCGCGCGAGGGAGTCGGCTCGAAGCGCACCCAGCCAATGCCGTCGAAGTGCAGTTCGGGCCAGGCGTGCAAGTCGTCGGTCGTCACGACGAACTCGCCGGGAACATTCGCGCTCGCTGTTCCAGGCACGAAGCCCACCGCGATGCGCGCGGGAATACCGAGCGTGCGCGCCATGAGCGTCATGGCAGCGGCGTAGTGAACGCAGTAGCCAGCGCGAGCTTCGAGAAAGAGAGCCACGATCTCGGCGCCCGTGCCGTCGTAGCCCTGCTCAACGGGAGCCTCTTCTGAGTACACAAAGTCACCACTCGTGAAGAAGCGCTGCAGCGCGAGTGCTTGGTCGTAGGGCGAGGGGCCGTCAGCACTCGCGGCCACTTGTGCGGCCGTGCGCGCAACGACCGGGTCAAGGCCCTCGGGCACGGCCCGATAGCGCTCAAGGTCGGGAGCATTGACGGTTGCCGTGCGCAACTGCAGCGGTGTCGGTGCGACGACGAGACTGGCCACTTGATAGGAGCCGTTGCGGAAGGTTCCCTCGAGGGTGCTCACCGTCACGCCCTCGGGATCGACAACCCACAGCCCCGAGAGCCCCGCGATCTCGACGGGCGCTGACGGCAACGGCACCCAGCGCGACCGCACATTCTCGAGACGGATGCTCGTCTCAACCCGCTCGGTCGCCACCTCGCTGCCCAGCCACGACGGCGGGCCCACCACGTCGGCCGCCACCGACGACCCGCCGAGCACGGGTTGCACCGACTGCCCCTCGAAATCGGCGAGGTGCGAGAGCGTCAGATACAGCCCGCCTTCGGCGTCGGTTGAGTAGCGCAGCGCTTCGACCGGAGAGTTGCGCCGCAAGTCGTTGCCGAGGTCGAGCACGGGGTTCACTCCCGCCACGAGACCGCCCACGCCCGAGCCGGGCAGCGCCTCGCCGGCGATCACCGGGGGCAGCAGCGGCGGAACGAGCAACGCCATCACGAGCACCCCCGCCGCCACTCCGAGGGCGCGCCCGGCGGCAGCGGCTCCCCCGCTCGCGGCAGGGCGGTGCACCGCCAGCACAAGCAGATAGGCCGCGGCCGTGGCGAGCACCGACACGATCGGCAACCACCCGGGCGCCAGCACGACGGGGACCGACAGAATGCCGAGCAAGGGCACGGCCGTGAACGCGGGGCGACGCCCGTGCACGAGCACGGCATCCGTCAGAATCGCGAGGCCAGCGACCCCCGAGGCCATGATGAAACGAACGCCGTCGTCGGCAATAGCGGGAATTGTCTGCTCAGCGATCGAGAGCTCGCCCGCTCCGATGAGAAACGCGAAACGCTCGACCGTGGCGGGCAACGGCACGACCCCGAGCAGCGCCGTGTCGGCCGCAAAAAGCACGGTGAGCGCGACCACACCCGCTGCAACCGCA
>JBJOPU010000205.1:0-3570 GCA_046050505.1 Actinomycetota bacterium | reverse complement strand
CAGCGAGAGCTTCCGGGCATCCGCCGCCATGATCGACCGCGCGAAGGCCGATGAGAAGATCGAGTTCATCATGAATGCGCGCGTCGAACAGATTCTCGGCGCCGACCTCGTGAGCGGCATCGGAATCGTCGACACCGTCACGGGCGAGCAGCGCGTTCTCGATGTGCAGGGCGTCTTCGTCGCGATCGGCGCCGACCCGCGCACGCACCTCGTGCACGGAGTACTCGAGCTCACCGAGCAGGGCACGATTGCCGTGGATGGCCGCTCATCACGCACGAGCGTGGCCGGCGTCTTCGCCGCGGGCGATGTGGTCGACCCCACCTACAAGCAAGCCATCACGGCAGCCGGCAGCGGCACCGTGGCTGCCCTCGATGCGCAGCACTACCTCGAGACCGTGCACGATGCGAGCCGCGCTGCGGCAACCGCCTCGGCCTGACCTGACCACCTGAATCACAAGGAGAAACCATGAGCACGCGCGATGTGACCGACGCCACCTTCGAGGCCGAGGTACTGAAGAACGAGAAGACGATCATGGTCGACTTCTGGGCCGAGTGGTGTGGCCCGTGCCGCGCCGTATCGCCGATCCTCGACGCGATCGCCGCTGAGCACCCCGACAAGCTCGAGATCGTCAAGCTCGACGTCGACGCCAACCCGGAGACGGCCATGAAGTACCAGATCACGTCGATTCCGGCGATGAAGGTGTTCCGCGGCGGTGAGGTGGTCAAGACGGTCATCGGTGCCAAGCCGAAGCCCGCTCTCGAGGCCGACCTCGCCGAGTTCTTGGCCTAAGCCAGCCCTGTACAGAAGCCCGTCCCCGCATCGGGGGCGGGCTTCTGCGCGTCTGGCCCGTATTCTTGAACCCACGTGCTCTGGTGGAGCGGCCGCGAGGGCGTTCTGCACCGTCAGCACGCTGACCATCGAGAACGGGCACAGCATGACCATTTCCCGCGAGGGCACCAACCTCGACCCGTGGTACGGGCACTATGCCGCGCGCACGTCGGGGCTGAGCGCCTCCGAAGTTCGGGCATTGTTCGCCGTGGCTTCGCGCCCCGAAGTGGTCTCCCTCGCGGGCGGCATGCCCTATGTCTCGGCCCTTCCGCTCGCGACCGTGAGCGAGTCGATGGAGCGCGTGATGCGTGACCGCGGCCCGGCCGCTTTGCAGTACGGCTCGGGGCAAGGAACGCCCGAACTTCGCGAGCACATTCTCGAGATCATGGCGCTCGAGGGCATCCGCGCGGGTGTTGACGACGTCGTCGTCACGACGGGTTCACAGCAGGCGCTCGATCTCGTCGCCAAACTCTTCCTTGACCCCGGTGACGTCGTCCTCGCCGAGTCGCCCTCGTACGTCGGCGCGATGGGCATCTTCCGCTCGTACCAGGCCGAAGTCGCCCACATTGCGATGGACGCCGACGGCATGATTCCCGCGGCCCTCACCGAGCGCATCCAGTCGCTCCGCGCCGCGGGCAAGCAGCTCAAGCTGTTGTACTTGATCCCCAACTTTCACAACCCTGCGGGCGTGACACTCTCGAGCGAGCGCCGCCTCGAGATCATCGATATCGCGCGGTCGGCGGGCATCCTGATTCTCGAAGACAACCCCTATGGGCTGCTGTGGTTCGATCGGCCGGCCCCCGCGGCGATGCGCAGCGTCGAAACCGACGGCATCGTGTACCTCGGCTCGTTTTCGAAGACGCTCGCACCGGGTTTCCGCGTCGGGTGGGCCCTCGCCCCGCACGCTATTCGAGAAAAGCTCGTTCTTGCTGCTGAGGCCGCGATCCTCAGCCCGAGCTCACTCAACCAAATGGTCATCAGCGACTACCTCGACCAGTCGGGCTGGAAGGGGCAGATCGACGTGTTCCGGTCGCTCTACCGTGACCGACGCGACGCCATGATCGACGCCCTCGAGCATTACCTTCCCGACCTCAGCTGGACCGTACCGAACGGCGGCTTTTACGTGTGGGTGACCCTCACCGAAGGACTCGACTCGAAGGGCATGCTGCCGCGCGCCGTGAAAGAGCTCGTGGCCTACACGCCCGGCACGGCGTTCTTTGCCGATGGCTCGGGGCGCGGCCACTTGCGCCTGGCCTTCTGCTACCCGCCGCCCGCAGAGATTCGCGAGGGCATCCGCCGCCTCGCCACGGTCGTACGCGGCGAGCAAGAACTGCTCGAGACCTTCGCCACCACGGGCTCGGTTCCCGTAGCCACCTACGACCCCCACGTGGCGAGCCCCCCGCCCAACCTCTCCTGACGACGGATGCTGCGCTCATGACTGACTCCACCGCCCCCACTCGTGCCCAGCGTGTCGTCGTGCTTGCCGGTGGCATCTCGCACGAGCGCGACATCTCGCTGAAGTCGGGGCGCCGCGTCGCCGATGGCCTTGCGGCCCACGGCCTCGACGTAACCCTGCTCGACCCTGACGCCTCACTCTTGCCCGCGCTGCTCGCCGACCGACCCGACGTCGTGTGGCCCACACTGCACGGAGCGAGTGGCGAAGACGGCGCCTTGCGCAGCCTGCTCGAGTTTCTCGGGCTGCCCTACGTGGGCTCGTCAGCGAGCGCCACGCGCCTGGCGTGGGACAAGCCGCGCGCCAAGACCATCGTCGAACGTGCGGGGGTTCCCACGCCTCACTCGATCGCGCTCACGCGCGACGCCTTCCGTGAGCTCGGTGCCGAGAGTGTGCTGGCGGTCGTGCGCGGTGAGTTGCCGCCCCCCGTCGCGGTGAAGCCGGCCCAGGGCGGCTCGGCGCAGGGAGTCAGCCTCGTCGACACCGACGACGAACTGCGGCGTGCCATGGTGCTCGCCTATACCTATTGCGACGTCGCTCTCATCGAACAACGCATCACCGGCGTCGAGGTGGCCATCGGCATCATCGATACGGGTGATGGCCCCGTCGCACTGCCCGCGGTCGAGATCGAGCCGCTCTCGGGCGTCTACGGCTTTGAGGCACGCTACAACGCGGGGGAGACGCGGTTCTACGCTCCGGCTCGCATCGACGAGGCGACGGCCGCACGCGCCACCGAGGTCGCCCTCGCGGCACACCGGGCGCTTGGCCTTCGGCACATCAGTCGCATCGACCTCATTATCGACGGCGCCGGCACGCCCTGGTTTCTCGAGGCAAGCGTCATGCCCGGGCTCACGGAGACCTCGACGTTCGCTCTCGCGCTCGAAGCCGCTGGCCACGATGTCGGGTGGGTGTACGCCGAACTCGCCCAAGCGGCCGTACGTGAGGCGCGCGCCTAACGACGCGTCGACGACCTAGCGAAAGCCGTCGTCACCCAACTCTCCCAGAATGCGGTTGAGGTCGCCGATCGTCGCGAAGTCGATCACCAGCGAGCCCTTCTTCTGCCCCAGGCTGATCGTCACGCGAGTGTCGAGCCGGTCGCCCAGGCGCTCGGCAATCTCGTTCAACTGACCCTGGCGAGCGCCCGCCAAGGCTTCTTGGCGGTAGCGGGTCGAGCGGCAGCGCCACTCACGAGCGCCGCAGCGGCCTCAGCCTGCCGCACCGAAAGCTCTTCGTTGACGATCTTGTCTGAAAGCTTGAGCATGGCCGGAGTGCTGCCAGCAGCAAGAATC
>JBJOPU010000204.1:0-3603 GCA_046050505.1 Actinomycetota bacterium | reverse complement strand
AAGCGAACTCACGGCGTCAAAGACGAACCAGCCCACGACGAGCGAGAGCAGTGCCGCCACCCCGATGTGCGTGCGCGTCAAGAGAGCACCCCCAACACAATCGGCCACGGCACGAGCACGAGCGTGCCGAGCGCGAGCCAGCCGAAGCGATGCGCGGCACGGCCATCGCGCGTCAGCGCCACGACCGCGGCAAACCACAGGGCACTCGCGAGCAAGGCGAGAAACTCGCTGAACTGGTACATGATCTCGATCACGAGGGTCGGGCCGGTGAGAGGTACGAGGCCGATGCTGATGATCCAGCCCACCGAGTAGGCGAGGTAGACCACGGCGAAGAGGGCCGTGAGCAGCGTCGTGAGGGCCGAGCTGCGCGGTGCCGCGCCGGGCCCGAGAGGGGCATCCGTTGACACATTGTCGGCACCGGATGCGGAGCTCGCGTCACCCGCATCACCGACCTCGCGCGCCGCCGCCGCGGCGTCTGACTCGACATAGCTCGGGTCGTCAAACTCGTCCCACCGCAGCGCGGCGTCGTCGTCAGGTGCGGGCGTGCGGGGCATGGTCAGAGCCTACCGAGCCGCAGATTACCCGAGCGTGAGGAGAAGGCTGATAAAGACGACGAGCGAGATGATCGGAGTCACGACCGCAAGAATCAGCGCCACGATTCCCGAGGTGCGACCCCAGTCGGCCGCGATGGCGACGATCGACTGAACGATGATCCACAATCCCACAAGCCCGCCAACGACAACGTGCACAGGAGCGAGCAGCCCCAAGAGCGACACTGTCGGCCGCGGATCACCGAACTGGAAGTTGAACTGGAAGCCCCCTCCTGTTCGATCGACATACGGTGCGCCCAGCACGCCCAATGTCACAGACATCGCGAACGAGAGAACGGCGAGGATGATCGCCGCAATGACGACGATCCGACCCGCCCGATAGGCGCGCACTGAATCAGGAGAAGTCGGCTCCGAAGCCGGAGTCGGTTCGGGCGCTGAGAGAGTCTCGGGTGACGTCACGCCTCAACCCTAGGCGTGCGAGCGCCACGGTCGATAGTGCTCAGACTCGAGGCACACCACGGCGGGAGTGCCGTGGGCAGCGTCAGGAGCGGGCAGGGAACTGTTGCGCAGCCGATCGACTCGCGCACAGCGCGACCTGTGGTCTGGCCTCGACGAATATCGTGCCGCCCACGGCCTCGTTGAACACAGCGTGTCAGCCCGCGGTAAAGCGCCGCACGAAGTCGGTGGCGGGTGCCGCCGTGAGGTGGTCGAGGGTTCCGCGTTGGACGACGCGACCTTCTTCGATGGCAAGCACGTCGTCGGCGAGAGTCGCCACGTCAGCGAGGGCGTGCGCGACAAGCACGACGGGGATGGCGAGCTCTGCTAGGTGCGCGACAAGGTCGGCGCGCAGGGCCGCGTGCCCGTCGACGTCGAGAGCCGCAAAGGGTTCGTCG
Organism: Actinomycetota bacterium; assembly: GCA_046050505.1. Lineage (GTDB taxonomy): Bacteria > Actinomycetota > Actinomycetes > Actinomycetales > Microbacteriaceae > Microcella. The sequence continues at coordinate 2,159 of JBJOPU010000204.1, read as the reverse complement.
AGCAGGAGGAGATCAGGAGTGACGGCGAGAGCGCGCGCCAGGGCAACCCGCTGTGCTTCTCCGCCCGACAGTTCGGCGGGGCGACGGTCGGCGAGCATCCCGATCTCCAAGCGGTCGAGCCAGTCACCTGCGATGCTGCGGGCGAGACGACGGGATGCTCCGTGCTCGCGCGGCCCGAAGGCGACGTTCTCGAGCACGGTCAGATGGGGAAAGAGCAGGGGGTCTTGAAAGACCATGCCGATGCCTCGGCGCTCAGGAGGCAGCTCGTCGACCCGTCGGCCGTTGAGCTCGACACGTGCATCCTCGAGCTCAAGAAAGCCGGCGAGCGCGAGAAGCAGGCTTGATTTACCCGAGGCGTTGGGGCCGACAACGGCAAGAACGGTGCCCGCTGACACCGCTACATCGATGTCGAGCGAAAAACCTCCGCGAGCCCCGCGGACCGTGGCAGCGAGTCCCGACCAGGCGATGTCGCTCACCGCATGACCCCCGGCACCCAACGGTCACGTAAAGCGACAAGGACGACAACCGACACCGCGATGAGCACGAGAGAGAGCGCGATGGCGGCATCTCGATCGTCGAGCGCCAACTGCGCGTAGATGGCCATCGGCAGGGTCTGGGTGACGCCCGGGATGCTCGTCGCGAACGTGACGGTCGCGCCATACTCCCCCAGCGCGCGCGCAAAGCTCAGCGCGGCTCCCGCCGCAATGCCCGGGGCGATGAGCGGCAGCGTGACCCGGAGCAGTCGGCGGTGCGGGGGCGCCCCAAGAGAAGCGGCGACGAAACTGAACCGCGCATCCGCCCCACGCAGCGCACCCTCGATGGCGAAGACAAGAAAGGGCATGGCGACAAACGTCTGAGCGAGGATGACCGCTCCAGCGCTCGTCGGGGGTGCGAACCCGAACAGGTCGGCAACGGGCTGTGACACCAGGCCGCCGTCGCCGAGCAGGGCGACGAGAGCCACACCCCCGACCACGGGTGGCAGCACAACCGGAACCGTCACGAACGCGCGCACGATGCGCCCGGCGATCGACGGCGCGACCCCTGGCTCGCCGGCGAGCACGATGGCGAGGGGAAGCCCGAGGAGCACGCTGAGACCCGTCGCGGCAAACGCCGTGCCGAGCGAGATGCCGAGTGCCTGAAGCGAGTTCTCTCGCGAGACGATCTCGAGAAGCTGGCCCCATGGGGCGCGCACCATAATCGCAATGAGAGGGCCGACGAGGAGGGCAAGGCCGAGCACCGCGAGAACGCGAAGGCCGAGCGGAGCGCGCGTGCGTGTGCGTGCCGTCACTGCTGGGTCCTCTCCGCCTGGGCTGAGACAATCACACCATGACTGACTCGGCCCGGCACGCTCGTCAGCGCGCGCTGCCCGGATTCGGCGCCGAGGCACAGCGGGCCCTGGCGCACGCCCGCGTGCTCGTGATCGGCGCGGGTGGACTCGGCAGCGTTGTGCTGCCCCAGCTCGTCGGTTCGGGAGTCGGGTCAGCACCCGGCGGCCGTCTCGGCATCATCGACGACGATGTGGTTGAACTCAGCAACTTGCATCGACAGCATCTGCACACGACGGCCGATCTTGGCGGGCTCAAGGTCGACTCAGCGGCCGAACGGCTACGCGCAATGGATCCGGCCGTGACGATCGTGACCCACCCCGAGCGGTTCACCCGCGAGAACGCGCTCGCGCTCCTCGCTGACTACGACGTGCTCGTCGACGGCAGCGATGGTTTCGCCACGCGATACCTCGCCGCTGATGCTGCGACGCTGGCCGGCATTCCGCTGGTCTGGGGGGCCGTGCTGCAATTCACTGGCCAGGTCAGTGTGGCGGCGACGGGCGGCCCGGGTTATCGCGACCTTTTCCCTACGCCGCCCGACCCGGCCACGGTGCTCGACTGTGCGACGGGGGGCGTGCTGCCCGCGGTGTGCGGTGTCATCGGCGCGATTATGGCCGCGCAGGTCGTCTCGCTCATCACCGGGGTAGGCGAGAGCCTCGTCGGCCGCGTCACCATGTATGACGCACGCTCAGGGCGGTTTCGCGAACTCGCCTTTGATCGCGACCCCGAGGCGGCGCCCGTGACCGAGTTGATCGACTACGAGCAGTTCTGCGGCCTCACACTCGAGGCGAACAGCGGCACCGCAGCGAGCGACGACCTCGCTCCCGCAGAACT
>JBJOPU010000203.1:0-3630 GCA_046050505.1 Actinomycetota bacterium | reverse complement strand
ATACGTTCGGCGCCCATTGAGCGAGCAGCGGGGGCACCGTGACCATGCGCGCAACTGTAGTGCGGCCCTCACCGAACCGTCGCTGCTCAGCGGTCGCGGGGCAAGTGGCGAGGGATCATCCACGCGAGCATGCCCGCGCCGACGAGCCCGAGGGCTCCGAGCACGCCCGCTCCCACGGCGAGCGAGAACGAGGCCGTCAGTGCGGCGAGGAGGAGGGGAGCCCCGGCGCCGCCGGCATCCAGAATCAAGCGCCACGCGCCGAGAAAGAGGGCCGGGTCGGTGCGGCCCGCGAGGTCGCTGCCCATCGTCATGAGAATGCCCGCGCCAATTCCGTTCGCGAGCGCGAGGCCGATCGCGACGCCTATGAACCACGCCACGGGGTCATCGGCCCCGGCCGAGAGGGCGAGCACGATGAACCCCAGGCCGAGACCGAGCGTCGACGGCACGGCGGTATAGAGGCGGCCGAAGCGGTCCATGAGCCAGCCGCCGAGGTAGAAGAGCGTGAAGTCGACAGCCGCCGTCGCGCCGATGATGGCCGCGGTCTGCGCATCACCGAGTCCGATGCTCACCGCCCAGAGGGGCAGCAGAACCTGGCGGCTGGCCCTCAAGGCCGACACCGTGAGGGCAGCGAGGCCCAGGCGAGCGAGCACGTCACGTCGGGCGCCGATCGTCCGCAGCACGTCGAGCGGACTCACGGGTGCACGCTCGATGGCGCGGTCACGCGCGAGCAACCCCTCGGGGTCAGGCAGCACGATGAGGCTGGCGGCAACGCCGACGAGTGCCCCGATCGCCAGCCAATAGACAGCGCCGGTCTCACCCGTCACGGTAATGATCAGAGCGCCGAAGAAGGGCCCGATCATGAGGCCCAGCCGAAACACACCGCCGAGAGTCGAGAGCGCCCGAGCGCGATACGCCGCGGGCACGGCGGTCGTCAGCAACGCGTGGCGCGCGAGGGCGAACACCGCGGTCGATGCACCGAGCACGAGCATGCCGAGGCCGAGCACGGCCACCGTGGTCGCGAATGCTGCGATGGCGATGCCCACGCCCGAGGCGCCCAGGGCGCCCAGCATCGCGGCTCGCTCACCCACGCGCGCGACGATCCAGCCCGCCGGTAGGTCGCCGAGCAATTGGCCGACGAGCAGCAGAGCGGCAACGAGGCCGGCAACTGCGAGATCGGCCCCGACCTGGGCGGCGAGAGAGGGGATGAGCGGGATGATCGCGCCCTCGCCGATCGTGAACAGCAGCGTCGGCAAGAGAGCGGGCGCGACGATTGAACTCCAGCGGAACTCGGGGGAGGGCTCAGTCATCTCGCTGTTCAGGCTACGCCCCGCCGGTAGGCTGGCACCGACATGATCGATCTGGACTTCGCCGAGCGCATCGCCGCCGCCCGCAGCACTTTCGCCGACATCCGCGCCGTCGTCGACGTCGAGCGTCTCGAGGCCGACATTGCCGCGCTCAACGAGCAAGCGGGGGCTCCCGATCTGTGGGACGACACGGCGAACGCGCAAAAGGTCACGAGTGCGCTGAGCCACCGCCAAAGCGAGCTCAAGCGCATCACCGAACTGCAAGCCAAGCTCGACGACCTCGATGTGCTCATCGAGATGGCGCGCGAGGCCGATGACGCCGACGCAGCGGCCGAAGCCGCGACCGAGCTCGACGCCATCGAGAAGTCGCTCGCTGACATGGAAGTACAAACGCTGCTCGATGGCGAGTACGACGCGCGCCCTGCCGTTGTCACCATTCGTGCGGGCGCGGGCGGCGTCGACGCCGCTGACTTCGCCGACATGCTGCTGCGCATGTACTTGCGCTGGGCCGAGCAGCACAAGTACGCCACGACGGTCATGGACGTCTCGTACGCCGAAGAGGCCGGCATTAAGAGTGCGACCTTCGAGGTGGATGCGCCCCACGCCTTCGGCATCCTCAGTGTCGAGGCGGGAACCCACCGGCTCGTGCGCATGTCGCCGTTCGGCGCCGCGGGTAAGCGGCAGACGAGCTTCGCCGCGGTCGAGGTCATCCCGCTGCTCGAAGAGAGTGCCGAGATCGACGTGCCGGAGTCAGACATCCGTGTCGATGTCTTTCGCTCGTCGGGCCCCGGCGGTCAGTCGGTCAACACGACCGACTCGGCCGTGCGCATCACCCACTTGCCCACGGGCCTCGTCGTCTCGATGCAGAACGAGAAGAGCCAGATTCAAAACCGGGCGGCCGCCATGCGCGTGCTGCAGTCGCGCCTGCTCATCATGCAGAAAGAGCAAGAGGCCGCGACCAAGAAAGAGCTGGCTGGCACAATCACCGCGAGTTGGGGCGACCAAATGCGCTCCTACGTTCTCGCGCCGTACCAGATGGTGAAAGACCTGCGCACCGAGCACGAGGTCAACAACCCTTCGGCGGTGTTCGATGGTGACCTCGACGGCTTTATCGCCGCGGGCATTAAGTGGCGAAAGCAGCGCCCGGTCGATTAGGGCGGGGCACCGCGCCGCTCGCCGGGCGCCCGGCCGGCTTCGCCGACCGGTGTCGACGCTCGGGCGCTTGACCCGTAGAGTGCTCGCCATGGTGAGCATCAACATCGTCGAGATTCCGTCGCGCAACCTCGAGCGCGCATTGGCCTTCTATGCCCGCGTGTTCGAGGTCGAGCTCGAGATCTCGGAGATTGACGGCCAGCGCATGGTCTTCATGCCCAACGACGATGCGAGCGCGGCGGCGCTCGCGCTCACCGAGGGCGACGATTACCAGCCGAGTGGCGAAGGCATCCGGCTTTACATCACAGTTGATGACCTTGACGCGACACTGGCTCGGGCCGTGGATGCGGGCGCCGAGGTGGCCGCGGAGATCGAAGCGGTCGCCGGCTGGGGTCGTTACGCCTCGTTCCGCGACCTCGAAGGCACGGTCATCGGGCTCACCGAGCCTGAAGCGGATTCCGCCTAAGCAGGCCCTGAGAACCGAGCCCTCGCGGGTGTCGCACCGGGGTGCCGCCGTGCGCGCGGCCTACGCTGGCCCACGATGATTCGATTCGACGAGGTCACCAAGGTCTACCGCGGAACAGCGCGGCCGGCGCTCAACAGCGTCAGCCTCGAAATTCTCAGCGGCGAGTTCGTGTTTCTCGTCGGCGCTTCGGGCTCGGGCAAGTCGACCTTCTTGCGCCTCGTACTCAAGGAAGAAAAGCCCTCGAGCGGTGCGATTCACGTGCTCGGGCAAGACCTCGGCCATATTTCGAGCCGCAAAGTCCCGTACTTTCGTCGCAACCTCGGCGTGGTCTTTCAAGACTTCCGGCTGCTGCCCAACAAGACCGTGTTCGACAACGTTGCCTTCACGCTGCAGGTCATCGGCAAGAGCAAGGGCTTCATTCACGAAGCGGTGCCGGATGCGCTGCAAACCGTCGGCCTCGACGGCAAGGCGCAGCGCTTTCCACATGAGCTGTCGGGCGGTGAGCAACAGCGCGTGGCGATCGCCCGCGCCGTGGTCAATAAGCCCGCGATCATGCTCGCCGACGAGCCCACCGGAAACCTCGACCCCGAGACGAGTGCCGGCATCATGGCGCTGCTCGAGCGCATCAATGCCAACGGCACGACCGTCATCATGGCCACGCACGACGCGGGCATCGTCGACCGACTGCAGCGCCGCGTGATTGAGGTC
>JBJOPU010000202.1:0-3671 GCA_046050505.1 Actinomycetota bacterium | reverse complement strand
ACTTCTCGCGCTGGCCGAACGCGTGCTCGAGCATCCGTCGCTGACGCTTCGCGGAGTGATGGCTGTCGCGCCCGTCGGTGACGAACCGCGCGCCGCATTCGCCCGAGTGCGCGAGCTGTCGGACCGACTGCGCACGGTCGCTCCCGACGCCCGCGAAATCTCGGCGGGAATGTCGGGTGACTTTGCCGAGGCGATCGCCGAAGGTGCGACACACCTCCGTATCGGCGCGGCAATCACGGGAAAACGACCCGACGGCCCCTAACCTGGCGAGTGTCACGACCGGTTAGGACGATCACATGAGCAACCCGCTGCGCAAGACCATGGTGTACCTCGGCCTCGCCGACGAAGAGGTGGAGTATGACCACCACCCCGTTGCGCCGACGGCCCCTGCGGCGACCAGTGCGGTCGCGGCTCAGCGTGCTCCCGTGACTCCTTTGCGTCGGAGTGCCCCGGTTCGGCAAGCCGCGCCCTCCGACATGAATGAGATCCTCACGGTTCACCCGCGCGCCTACAAAGACGCGCAGATCATTGCCGAGAGCTTTCGTGAGGGTATTCCCGTCATCATCAACCTCTCGCAGATGCCCGAGAGCGAAGCCCGCCGTTTGGTCGACTTCGCCAGCGGTCTTTCACAGGGTCTCTATGGTCGCATCGAGCGTGTGACGAGCAAGGTCTTCTTGCTGTCGCCCGCCCACGTCGCCACCAGCGGAGACGCCGCCGACATCGAACCCGATGTCGACGCGTCGTTCGCCCTTCGCGACTAACGCCAGCACGTCGCGTTCGCGGAGGGCAGGTGTCCACGTGCGTGACCACTCAGCAGAACCTGCGAGACTAGAAGCGTGACGCTCGTCTTTTCGATCATCTTGTCGGTCATTTATGTGGCCCTCTTGATCGTCTTCATCGCCATGTGGGTGCGGTTCGTGTTCGACTGGGTGCAGGTGCTCAACCCGGCATTTCGACCGCGGGGCCTTGTGCTTCTGCTCGCCGAAACGAGTTACACGATCACGGATCCGCCCCTCAAAGCAGTCCGGCGCGTCATCCCTCCGCTTCAGTTGGGTTCCATTCGACTCGACCTCGCATGGACGATCGTGTTGATCGTTCTGCTGATCTTGATGAGCCTCGTGAGTGCGTAATCCAGCCTGATTCCTCGCCTGAACCATCCCCCTCGGGGTACGCTTCCTGAAACGGAAGTGACGCATGTGACAAGTTGTTGCTAGCGTTACCCCATCGTTATTCGACCGCTCCAGAAAGTTTCGAGGTGACGCGCATGGCTCTCACGCCTGAAGATGTCGTCAACAAGCGCTTCCAATCGACCAAGTTCCGCGAGGGCTACGACCAAGATGAGGTCGATGATTTCCTCGACGAGATCGTCGTCGAGCTGCGTCGACTCACGCAAGAGAACGACGAATTGCGTCAACGACTCGTTGCGGCAGACGCGCGCATGGCCGAACTCCAGCGCGGAGCGGCTTCTGCTCCGATGGAGGTTCCGGCGGCCGCCGCTGCGCCCGTAGCCGCGCCGGCTCCGATGCCCTTCCCGGTTGCCGACGCACCGTCGCTCGGGGGCGCCGAGCCCGGCGTCGATACCAACAACTTGCTGCAGCTTGCGCGCCGCTTGCACGAGGAACACGTTCGTGAAGGCCTCGCGAAGAAAGAGCAGATTATCGCCGAGGGTCAGGCCGAAGCCGCGCGCATCGTTGCCGAGGCGACGAACTCGCAGCAGGGTCAGTTGCAGACCCTCGAGCGGGAGCGCATGGCGCTGCAGCAGCGTGTCGACGAACTTCGCACCTTCGAGCGCGAATACCGCCAGCAATTGCGCACGTATATTCAGGGCCAGCTCACTGAGTTGGAGGGCACGGCGCAGCCCGCCGCTGCTCCCGCGGCGGCGACCGACGGATCCGCTCCCGCTGATGCCGCTCCCGCCTACGGTTCCGCACCTGGTTATGGCGCCGAGCAGGGTTACCCGGCTTCGGCCCCGGCATACCCGGCAGCGGCCTCACCTGCGCAGGGGTACCCGGCTCCGCAAGCGGCGCCCCCCGGTCAGTTCCCGGGCTACGGTTCCTGAGCTACAGCATCCTCATCGACCGCACGGTCGGCACGGACCACAGGGAGCGCGACAGTGACTGAGTCGCGCTCCCTTCCTGTTCCTCCCGGGCGTTCTGGCGAGCGAGTGGATGTTGCGCTCGCGACACTGCTCGGATTCTCGCGAACCCAGGCGGCCGAGATCGCGGATGCCGGGGGAGTGACCCTCGACGGACGCACCGTCGGGAAGTCCGATCGTGTCGTCGCCGATGCCTGGCTCGACGTCACGTGGCAGCCGAAACGCGAGGTGCGTATCGAGCCGATTCCCGTTCACGATCTCGGGATTGTGTACGACGATGATGACCTGGTGGTGGTGGACAAGCCCGTGGGCGTCGCCGCGCATCCCTCTGCGGGGTGGGAAGGACCCACCGTGATCGGGGCCCTCGCCGCCGCTGGCTACCGCATCGCGACGTCGGGCCCTGCAGAGCGCACGGGAATCGTTCATCGGCTCGATGCCGGCACGAGTGGGCTGATGGTCGTCGCGAAGTCGGAGAGCGCGTACCGCGAGCTCAAACGACAGTTTCACGATCGCGAGGTCGAGAAGATCTACCACGCAACGGTGCAGGGGCATCCTGACCCGTTATCGGGAACCATCGATGCACCGATCGGGCGGCACCCCGGGAGCGCCTGGAAATTCGCTGTCGTGGCAGGAGGAAAAGCGTCGGTCACTCACTACGACACGATCGAGGCGTTTCCGAGCGCATCCCTGCTCGAGATTCATCTCGAGACCGGGCGTACCCACCAAATTCGCGTGCATATGGCGGCGCAGCGACACCCGTGCGTGGGAGATGCGATGTACGGCGCCGACCCAACGTTGAGCGCACGATTGGGCCTCGAGAGGCAGTGGTTGCACGCCATGCGGCTCGGGTTTCGGCATCCGTCGACGGGCGAGTGGAGCGAACACAGCTCGCGATACCCGGAGGACCTTCAGCACGCCCTCGACGTGCTGCGCGGAAGCTGAAGCCCCTGCGCACCACGCTCGGAGGGTCGGTCGACACAACCTAGACTGAGGGTCCAGATCGTCCCGTCGGAGGCCCCGTGTCCAGTCGAGCAGACTCGTTCGTGCACCTTCACGTGCACAGCGAATACTCGATGCTCGATGGCGCTGCTCGCGTTAAGCCGCTCATCCAGGAGGCCGTCGCGCAAGGTATGCCGGCCATCGCGGTAACCGACCACGGCAACATGTTTGGCGCCTTTGACTTCTGGAAGACGGCGACCGATGCGGGCATCAAGCCGATCATTGGCATTGAGGCGTATCTGACGCCGGGCACGCACCGCACCGACAAGACCCGGGTGAAATGGGGCTCGGGTGGCGAAGACGATGTCTCGGGTGCGGGTGCTTATACACACCTCACGATGCTCGCGGCGTCTACCACCGGCATGCACAACCTGTTTCGCATGGCTTCGCTCGCGTCGATTGAGGGCTACTACTTCAAGCCCCGCATGGATCGTGAGCTGCTGAGTCGCTATGCCGAAGGTGTGATCGCCACCACGGGGTGTGTGAGTGGCGAAGTGCAAACGCGCTTGCGACTCGGTGACTACGAGAAGGCGCGTGAGGCGGCTGCAGAGTTTCGCGACATCTTTGGGGCCGAGAA
>JBJOPU010000201.1:0-3682 GCA_046050505.1 Actinomycetota bacterium | reverse complement strand
CCTCGACCCCGAGGTCGGTACCGACGCGATCGCCTTGCTCGGCCTGGACGACCTCGCCGTCGAAGTCAACGTCACTCCCGATCGCGGTTACGCGCTCTCGATTCGCGGCATCGCGCGCGAGTATGCACACTCCACCGGGTCGGCGTTCCGCGACCCGGCGGCGCTCTCGGTAGCTCCGCGCGGCACGGGCTTCTCGGTGGTTCTCGACGACCGGACTCCCATTCGTGGCCGGCGCGGCTGCGACGCTTTCGTGACGCGCGTCGTCCGCGGCATCGACCAGAGCCGCACGACTCCCGCGTGGATGGTCTCGCGACTCGAGCTCTCGGGCATCCGTTCGATCTCGCTCGTCGTCGACATCACGAACTACGTCATGCTCGAATTCGGTCAGCCGATCCACGCCTACGACCTCGCTGCGCTTTCCGGTGGCATCACGGTGCGGCGCGCGACGGCGGGCGAGACGCTCGAGACGCTCGACGGGCAGTCGCGCACGCTCCACCCCGAAGACCTGCTCATCACCGACGACTCCGGCCCTATCGGACTCGCTGGCGTCATGGGTGGAGCAAGCACCGAGATCAGTGCGACCACGATCGACGTGCTCGTCGAGGCGGCTCACTTCGAGCCCGTCTCGATCGCCCGCACGTCGCGTCGGCACAAGCTGCCGAGCGAAGCCTCGCGCCGATTCGCGCGTGGAGTTGACCCGCTTGTGGCCGAGCCGGCGGCGCAGCGCGTCGTCGACTTGCTCGTCGAGCTCGCGGGAGGCAACGCCGATGCTCTCGGTTCGTGTGTCATCGATGCTCCGAGCGCCGCCCCCATTCACTTGGCCGAAGGGTTCGTTGACGCCCTGATTGGCGTGGACTTCTCGCTCGACGAGATCACCGATTCGTTGACCGACATCGGATGCACGCTCGAGGTGCAGGCGAACGGTTGGCAGGTGACACCGCCGAGCTGGCGGCCCGACCTTGTCGACGCTCCGTCGCTCGCCGAAGAGGTTGCCCGCATCGTGGGCTATGAGCGCATTCCGGCCGTGCTGCCTGTTGCGCCGCCCGGCCGCGGATTGACGCGCTCGCAGCGCGTGCGACGGGCCACCGCCAACGCACTGGCCGCCGCGGGACTCACCGAAGTGCTCGCGTACCCCTTCGTCTCGCTTGCTGACGTCGCGCTTACCGACGGCGACGCCCCGAGCGTTGCCCTCGCCAACCCCTTCGACAGCGACACCGGTCGTTTGCGCCGCAGCCTGATTCCCGGCCTCACGCGCATCGCCCACCGCAACATCGCGCGCGGGCTCACCGACCTCGCTCTGTTTGAGATCGGGGCCGTCTACCTGCCCGAGGCGACGGCGACCTACGGCGTTGCCGAGGTGCCGACGGCGAGCGAACGGCCGCAGGGCGCTGTGCTCGACGAACTCGAGAACAGCATCCCGCCGCAGCCCTGGCATCTTGCCGCGCTGTTTGTCGGCGAGCGGCGTGCGCGCGGCATCGGCCAAGTGGCCGAGCACGCGGGCATCGCCGATGCCCTGGATGCGGCGCACGCCGTGGCCGCTGTTGCGGGTGCCGTCTTGCGCGTCGAGACCGGCAGCCACCCGGCCCTTCACCCCGGTCGTACGGCCGCTCTGTTCATCGGTGACACGCCTGTCGGCGTCGCGGGCGAGCTGTTGCCCGCTGTCGCTGGTGAGCGCGACCTCCCGCGGCGCGTCGGTGTGCTCGAGCTCAATCTCGACGCCCTCATCGCTCTGGGGTCGAGTGAGGTCGAGGCTGGCACGATCGCGGCCTTCCCCGCGGCCACGCAAGACCTGTCGGTCGTCGTCGCCGAGTCGGTGTCGGCGGGCGATGTGCGGGCTGCGGTGATCGAGGGAGCGGGCGCGCTGCTCGAGTCTGCCGTGCTCGTTGACGATTACCGTGGTGCAGGCCTCGAGCCCGGCACGAAGTCGATCACGCTCGCCCTGCGTTTTCGGGCTGCCGACCGCACGCTCACCGCGGCCGAAGCAACCGAGGCGAAGCTCGCCGGGTTGGCTGTCGCCACCGAGCGGCACGGCGCGACTCTGCGCGCCTGAGCCTCCCCACAACGCAGACGGCGGGGTCGAGCACGAAGCCCGACCCCGCCGTGGTGCGAGAACTTACTTGCGACCGCCACCGAGCAGGCCACCGAGGGCGCCCGAGATGATGTCTTGGCCCTGCGGGCTCGAGATGAGTCCGCCCAGCAGGTCGCCGAGGGGGTTGCCGCTCGACTCAGGCTTCTTGGCAGCTTCGGGCTCGGCCTTCGTCGAGCCACCCATGAACTGGTTGGCCACATACGCGAGAACGATCGGGGCGATGATCGGCAGCACCTGCGCGACAATTGCGCCGATGTCGATGCCTCCCTTGGCCTCGGCCTTCGACGCGGCGGCGAGGGCCACATCGTTCTTCTTGGCGCCGAACACGTTGGCGACGATCTTCTCGCCGTCTGCCTCGTCGATGTCGGCGAGCTTGCGCGGGTTCTTGCCCTTGTGCTTGCCGAGCGCCTTCTCGAGCGACTGAGCGCCGCTCTCGTCTTTCGCGTTGGCGGCGAGTCCTCCGACGATCGCCGGCACGGCGACGGCCACAGCAGCGCGGGCGACGCTCTCGTCGACGCCGAGTTTCTCGGCGATGTCGCCGATCGGAATGAGGTTGATGAGTCCGCTGAGGTCGTCCATGACTGCTCCTTTGATGCCGGTATCGGGCGGCGCGTTCCTTCGCGTCGAACGCCCATCGTATTCTCTGCAAGAGTTAACGTCATGACCTATTCCGTTGCGGTCGCCGGAGCGAGCGGCTACGCCGGCGGCGAGGTGCTGCGTCTCATGGCGAGCCACCCCGAGCTCGAGGTGCGCACCGTCACGGCGCACAGCAACGCGGGGCAAGCGCTCAGTGATGTGCACCCTCACCTCACCTCGCTCGCGCACCTGACGTTCGTCGAGACCACGGCCGAGCGCCTTGCTGGTCACGACGTTGTCGTTCTTGCGCTCCCGCACGGCACTTCCGGGGCGATTGCCGCTCAGCTGCCCGCCGACACGATCGTGCTCGACTGTGGTGCCGACCACCGTTTGACGAGCGAGTCTGCGTGGGCGCGGTTCTATGGCGGCGACTACCACGGGGCTTGGGCCTACGGGTTGCCCGAGCTGATCCACGCTGACGGCACTCGCCAGCGCGAGAAGCTTGAGGGTGCGACGCGCATCGCGGTGCCCGGATGCAACGTCACGGCTGTCACGCTGGGCCTCGCGCCGGGCATCCGCACCGGCGTTATTGACGCGCACGATCTGACGGCCGTGCTGGCGGTGGGCCCGAGCGGGGCAGGCCGCACACTGCGCCCCGATCTGCTCGCGAGCGAGTTGCTGGGCTCGGCGTCGGCGTACGCGGTCGGGGGAGTGCACCGACACATTCCCGAGATCGTGCAGAACCTGACGGTCGCGGGCGCCGTTGAGCCCACGATCTCGTTCACGCCCGTTCTCGTTCCGATGTCACGCGGCATCTTGGCGACCGTCACCGCGCGACTCGCGCCGGGTGCCGACGCGGCGAGCGTGCGCGACGCGTGGGAGTCGGCCTATGCCGCCGAGACGTTCGTTCATGTGTTGCCCGCCGGTCGCTTTCCGGCGACGTCATCGACCGTGGGGGCCAACATGGCGCTTATGGGAGTCGCCGTCGACGCCGATGCCCAGCGCGTTGTCGCGGTC
>JBJOPU010000200.1:0-3684 GCA_046050505.1 Actinomycetota bacterium | reverse complement strand
CGGAACGGCGTCGCTCCATTCGGGCAACCGTGTCCACGGCACCTGCAGCACCGTGCCCATCGACACGCGAACGCTGCGACGGTAGAGCGGGTCGGCGCAGCGCGGGGTGATGAGCACGGCATCGGCGCCTAAGCCCGCCACTGAGCGGAAGATCGCTCCGACGTTGGTGTGATCGACGACGTCTTCGACGATGACGACGCGGCGGGCATCCCGCAGCACCTCGGCAACTGAGGGCAGCGCTGGCCGGTGCATGCTCGCGAGGGCGCCGCGGTGAAGGTGAAAGCCCGTGAGTTCTTCGAGCAACCCCGCCTCGCCGACGTACACGGGCACGTCGTGGTCGCCGAGCAAAGATTCGAGGTCAGGAATCCACTTCTCGGTCGTGAGCACCGAGCGCGGCACGTGCCCCGCCCGCAGCGCGCGGCCGATCACGGTGATCGACTCGGCGATGTACAACCCGCCCTGGGGTTCGGTCGCGACGCGCAGAGCAACGTCGGTGAGCCGCGCATAGTCGCGAAGAGCGGGTTGGTCGAGCGTGGTGATGTGCTCGATGTGCATGGATGCCCGCCTTTCGCTCGCAGCGCGTCGGTCGCCCTGCCAGCCTCCGGAAACATACTCGAAACCAGAGCGTTCTAGTCTGCAAGGGAACCACCGGAGGCCCCATGTCGATCGCCGCACCGCTCGTCGAGCTGGATGCGGCCGCGCGTGCCTCCATCGAGCAGGCGATCGAGCTCCTACGCGGACGCCGCATCGCCGTGCTCACCGGGGCCGGCGTGAGCACCGACTCGGGCATCCCTGACTATCGCGGCGTCGGCGCACCCGTGCGCACGCCCATGACCTACAGCCAGTTTCTCGCCGACGAGCCCTACCGCAAGCGCTACTGGGCTGGCAGTCACCTCGGCTGGGAGCGCTTCGCGGCCGCAGGCCCGAACGCCGGTCACCGCACGCTGGCCGACCTTGAGCAGGGTGGCATCGTGACGGGAGTGGTCACGCAGAACGTTGACGGCCTGCACGTGCGCGCGGGCAGCCGTCGCGTCGTCGACCTGCACGGCAGCATGGATCGCGTCACGTGCTTGCACTGCGGCCAAACCTTTGACCGCGGAGCCATCGCCGAGCGCATCACGCGCCTCAACCCGTGGTTGACCGACGCCGACGCGACGATGAACCCGGATGGCGATGCCGAGGTGGCCGACGTCTCGCGCTTCCAGGTTCCCGAGTGCTCGGTGTGCGGCGGCACCCTCAAGCCCGACATCGTGTTCTTCGGCGAGTTCGTGCCGCCGGTCAAGTTTGAAGAGGCGCGCGGCATCGTGGCGCGATCGGATGCCCTGCTCGTGCTCGGCTCGTCCCTCGTCGTCAACTCGGGCATCCGTCTTGTCGGCCTAGCGGCCAAGAAACGCATCCCCACGATCATCGTGAACCGCGGTGAAACGAAGGCCGACGCCCGCGCCGCCCTTAAGATTGACGCGGGCACGACGGAGACACTGGCCGCGTTCAGCGCCGCTCTGCTGCCCTGATCGGCCCTCGAACGTCGGGGGCCCGCTGAAGGGAATCCTCATGACGGTCTTCGCACTCGTGCGCCACGGCGAAACCGATTGGAATCGCGAGCGGCGCATCCAGGGCTCGACTGACATTCCCCTCAACGACACGGGGCGTGAGCAAGCTCGAGCCACGGGCGCCCTGCTCGCGAGTCGCCGCTGGACCGCGCTGGTGGCCTCTCCCCTGACGCGAGCGTCTGAGACCGCCCGCCTGATCGGGGCCGAGGTTGGCCTCGGTGAGCCCGAACTCGAGCCGCGGATCGCCGAGCGCGACTACGGCCAGGCAGAAGGCCTCACGGGCCCCGAGATCGACGCGATGTTTCCTGACGGTGCCGACGTGCCGGGCCGCGAGCCGCGTGAGGCTGTCGCCGAACGCACGGTCGCCGCGTTGCACGACCTCGCGGCCCGACACCCCGGCGAAGCCGTGATCGTCGTCGCCCACGGCGGCGTGATTCGCAGCGTGCTCGAGACCGTCGCGCCGGGTCGGCACCGCGAACCGATCACGAACGGCTCGGTGCACTCGTTCCGTCACGCCGATGGCGCCCTCGAGCTCGTCGCCTTCGACGACCCCATCGACGAGCAATCGATCTTTCCGATGGCCATCGACTTCGAGCAGCAGAACCGTCTCGCTGAGCGCGAGCGTGAGGGCCGCTGATGGCGAGCGGCCCCGAGCGCTTTCTCACCGCCACGGCGCACCTGGCGATCACTCCTCAACGGATGCCCGACTCGACCCACACTGCCGCCGAAGCCGCGGCCGCCG
Organism: Actinomycetota bacterium; assembly: GCA_046050505.1. Classification (GTDB taxonomy): domain Bacteria; phylum Actinomycetota; class Actinomycetes; order Actinomycetales; family Microbacteriaceae; genus Microcella. Next base: position 1,392 of record JBJOPU010000200.1, on the reverse strand, counting down.
TGGGCTGCGAGGTAGGCGCGATCGTCAAGTCACTCGTGTTCGTTGCCGTGAGCGACTCGGGGCGTGAGCCACTGCTCGCACTCGTGTGCGGGGACAACCGCGCCGACCTCGATGCCCTCGCCGAGGTCGTCGGCGCCCGCATCGAGAAGGCGGACGCCGCCACCGTCAAGCTCGCAACGGGCTACTCGATCGGCGGGGTTCCGCCCCTCGGGCATCCGGCGCCCGTGCGCACGATCATCGACCGCGACCTACTGCGCTTCGCCACCGTGTGGTCAGCGGCGGGCAGCGCCTACGACGTCTTCGCGGCGACCCCGCAGCAGCTCGTCGAGTGGACGGGCGGCGAACTCGCCGACATCGGTGCTCGCTGAGGACACGTGCGGTGTCGGCCACGCATTGCGATCTGGCGGGTGCCGGAAGGGTTTCGGGCAAACCGGTCGATCGCCCGTTGGATCAGACGTCAAGCGTTCTGTACGTCAAGGGCCGCCCGTGCCTTGCTGACAAACTCTTCCGCTCTTTCGTGCAACAACGGAAACACGCCATCGAATGCTCCAAGTAGCTCCACAAGGACAGTTGCTTCGTCCTCAAAAGTCACCTCAAGAACCTGAACTGCGTTTGGAACCAAAGAACTGTCGTGTAGGCGCAGGGAGGCGATCCGGGATGGGTAAACCGGACGGTGCGCTGACGTGTCGGCCGACTCTGTGAGTTCAATCAACATTCGTTGCTGTGGATCAACGCCGAGAACAAGCCGACGCGATGTTTCGTCTTGGGTTTTCTGTAAGCGCGCTGGGTGAACGAGATCTCCATACCAAGAGTGGTTCGCAGCAATCCGCACAATTCGCCGATTGACCGCACCTCTGGTCACCAACCACACGATGGTGGCTGCGACAAAAGCGAAGGAAAGACCCCAGCAGACAACCAATAGAGCCGTCTCGTCGGAGTCGAATCCGTCGCGACCCGTGCTTGACGTTACGTACAGAAGTGGCGTGAAGGCGAATGGGGCGAGGAGGAAAAACTGCCACGGTCGATACACGGGGCCGGTCAACTCTTGTCTCCGATCTTGGCCTGCTCACGCAGCAGCTCGAGCAGCACCGCTGCCGAGCGGCTCCAGTCGAAGCGCGCGGCTTCAGCGGGTGCCGCGGCCGAGCGACGCTCCCACTCTCCCTCGGCCAGCAGTTCGGTGATGCGCGCGGCAAAGGCCTCAGCATCCGCCGCCGCATAGAGCGCCGTGTCGCCGCCGATTTCGCGAAAGATCGGGATGTCGCTCACGACGACGGGGGTGCCGCGCCCCATGGCCTCGACGAGCGGGATGCCGAACCCTTCGTCGCGTGACGCCGTGACGAGCGCGGTCGCGCTGTCGAGAAGGGCGGCGTACTCGTCGTCACTCACGCCGTC
>JBJOPU010000199.1:0-3689 GCA_046050505.1 Actinomycetota bacterium | reverse complement strand
GTAACCCGCTCATGAAGATCACCGACATCACGGCGCTCGCCGACATCGCTCACGCGGTGGGCGCGCTCGTCGTCGTCGACAACACGTTTGCGACGCCCTACTTGCAGCAGCCCCTCGTTCTTGGCGCCGATGTGGTGGTGCACTCGACGACGAAGTATCTTGGCGGGCACTCCGATGTACTCGGCGGCGCCATTGTCACCAACGATCTCGACCTTGCCGAACAGGTGCAGTTTCATCAGTTCGCCGCGGGCGCCGTGTCGGGCCCCATGGATGCGTGGCTCACGACGCGCGGCATCAAGACTCTTGCCGTGCGCATGGATCGCCACTCGGCCAACGCTCACTCCATCGCCGAGTCGATCGTGGGCCACGCGGCCGTCACGCGCGTCTACTACCCCGGACTCAGCGACCACCCGGGCCACGAGCTCGCGGCGCGGCAAATGCGCGGTTTTGGGGGGATGCTCTCGCTCGAGCTCGCCGGCGGATCCGCCGCCGCGCGCGCCTTCGCCGAGGGCCTGCGCGTTTTCAGCCTTGCGGAGTCGCTCGGTGGCGTTGAGTCACTCGTCAATTACCCGAGCGAGATGACGCACGCCTCGGTGCGCGGCACTGAGCTCGAAGTGAGCGACGCGATCGTGCGGTTGTCGGTCGGCATCGAAGATGTCGACGACGTGCGTGCCGATGTGCAGCAGTCGCTCGCGGCCCTCTAACGCTGGCCACCGTGGTTCGGTGGAGCACTCGCGTGCATAATGGTCTCGCCGATGTGAACGTACACATCGCGACCCCGAACGGACGATGATGACGGACACGGAGCGACCGGCTGAGCCGGAACGCGTGCGCGCGCCGAACATCCGCGACGTCGCTCGCGTGGCCGGGGTCTCGTACCAAACTGTTTCGCGCGTGCTCAACGACAGCCCGAGCATCCGCCCCGAAACGCTCCAGCGCGTGCGGGAAGCGATTGACGAGCTCGGCTATCGGCCCAATCAGGCGGCACGCGCGCTCGTGACGAGCCGATCGCGCACGATCGGTGTGCTTGCGGCACAAACCGTGCACTACGGGCCCGCCACGAGTATTCAGGCGATTGAGTCGGCAGCGCGTGAAGCCGGCTATCGACTCTCGATCACCAACATCAGTTCGAGCGAATACGCCTCGATCAAGAGCGGCCTCGACTACCTCATGAGCCAGTCGATCGAAGCGCTCATCGTCATTGCACCGCAAGTGCGGGTCTTCGAGGCCATCAACGATCTGCAGATTGGCGTGCCGTTCGTCACGCTCGAGGCCACGGGCCTCAACACCTCACATTCGCTGTGGGTTGACCAGGTGATGGGCGCCCGCATCGCAACGCGTCACCTGATCGAGCTCGGCCACACCGAGATCATGCACATTTCGGGCCCGCAAGACTGGATCGAAGCCGAAGCCCGCATGCAGGGCTTCCTGCGCGAGCTCGGTGATGCCGATCTGCGCACGCGCGCGCCGATTCTGGGCGACTGGACGGCGTCATTCGGCTACTACGCCGGCCTCGAGCTCTTGCGCTACCGCGACTTCACCGCGGTCTTCGTCGGCAACGACCAGATGGCGTTGGGTTTCATGCACGCGTGCCGCGAGTTGGGGCTCAGCGTTCCGGGAGATATGTCGATTGTGGGCTTCGACGACATCCCCGAGGCGGCGCACTACGCGCCCCCGCTCACGACCGTGCGGCAGAACTTTGCCGAGATCGGTCGTCGCGCGGTCGCGCTCTTGTTGGGTGAGCTTCGAGGCGAGATGGAGATGAACCATGATCCGGTGCAGCCCGAGCTCGTCATCCGTCAATCCACGGGGCGCCGGCTCTAGCAATTCGGCCCGGAAATCGGGCTGTTATCGAGTTGTGACCGTTTCGCCCGCGTGCGCGGTTGACACATGTGACCGTTTCGCCGTTAGATAGCCATCACGCGATGTGAACGGTCACAAAACGGTCACAGCGAAACCACCCCTGCAACACCCCGGCGTCGGGTCCACCCGTCGCCGCCGCGACGATGGAGTCCCGTGAACGTGCTCAGCCCCGAGGTGCAGGTTGCCGTCGCGCGCGTGCGCGACGAGGTGGCCGCCCTTCACGCCGAGCTTGTGCGATACAACCTCGTTGTCTGGACCGGCGGAAATGTCTCGGGTCGAGTTCCGGGTGCTGACCTCTTCGTCATTAAGCCGAGCGGCGTGGGCTACGACGACCTCACCCCCTCGAGCATGATTCTCTGCACGCTCGATGGCGAGGTCGTGCCGAACACTCCCGGCAGCGACCGCAGCCCGTCGAGCGACAACGCCGCGCACGCGTACGTCTATCGCAACATGCCCGAGGTTGGCGGGGTCGTGCACACGCACTCGACCTATGCGACAGCCTGGGCCGCGCGGGCCGAACCGATTCCGTGTGTCATCACGGCCATGGCTGACGAGTTTGGCGGCGACATCCCGGTGGGCCCCTTCGCCATCATTGGCGACGACTCGATCGGTCGCGGCATCGTTGAGACTCTGCGCGGCCACCGCTCGCGCGCGGTGCTCATGCAGAACCACGGCCCCTTCACGATCGGCACGGATGCCCGCGACGCGGTCAAGGCTGCCGTCATGGTCGAAGACGTCGCGCGGACGGTGCACATCGCCCGTCAGGCCGGCCCGCTGGTTCCGATTGCCCCCGACGCCATCGATGCGCTCTTCGACCGTTACCAGAACGTGTACGGCCAGCCCGTCGGAGGTGCGCGATGAGCGCCGCCGTCATCGCGGAGGGTCGCGCCGTGCTCGGCATCGAGCTGGGGTCGACGCGCATCAAGGCGTGCCTTATCGGTGACAACCCCAATGAGGTCATCGCCGTTGGCTCATACGAGTGGCAGAACCAGCTCGTCGACGGCGTGTGGACCTACGACCTCGCCGAGGTGTGGGCGGGCCTGCAGGGTGCATACGCTGCTCTCGTTGCCGACGCAGAGACGCGTCACGGCGTTGGGCCTACGACTTTTGCGGCCGTCGGGGTCTCGGCGATGATGCACGGCTACCTCGCCTTCGATGACGCCGACGAGTTGCTCGTTCCCTTCCGCACGTGGCGCAACACGAGCACGGGCCAGGCCGCCGCTGAGCTCACCGACCTGTTCGGCGTCAACATCCCGCTGCGCTGGTCGATCGCGCACGTGCACCAGGCCGTTCTCAGTGGTGAGGCGCACGTCGATCGTGTTCGCCACATCACGACCCTCGCCGGGTACGTTCACCAGAAGCTCACGGGCGAGCGCGTGCTCGGCATCGGCGATGCCTCGGGCATGTTCCCCATTGACGCCGCGGGCGCCGACTACGACGCCGCGATGCTGGCGCAGTACGACTCCCTCGTCGCCGACACTGCTCTCGTGTCTCCCCTTCGTGACCTCTTGCCCGCGATTCTTCCCGCCGGGGCCTCCGCTGGTGCGCTCACCGCCGAGGGTGCAGCGCTGCTTGACCTGTCGGGTGCATTGCAGCCCGGCGCCGTGTTCTGCCCGCCCGAGGGTGACGCCGGAACCGGCATGGTTGCGACGAACGCGGTGGCCCCCGGCACGGGCAACGTCAGTGCCGGAACGAGCATCTTTGCGATGGTCGTGCTCGAGCGGCCGCTCGAGCGCGTGCACGCCGAACTTGATGTCGTTGCGACGCCGGCCGGGCATCCCGTTGCCATGGTGCACTGCAACAACGGCACGAGTGAACTCGCCGCG
>JBJOPU010000198.1:0-3696 GCA_046050505.1 Actinomycetota bacterium | reverse complement strand
CTCGGCGAGTTCGGCACCGTGCGTAACACTGCGCGTGTCGATGGCCGCGATGTGACCGAAGCGGTTGTCTTTACGCAAACGGCCAACGATGACATCCTCATCATCGACTCTCCGCTGACCGTGTCGATCTCGAAGACCTGGGTCGATGGCCCGCTCGGCACACCTCCCGCCGGTACGCCCCAAGCGCTCTACCCGCGTGCGCGCATGACAATCGACGCGACGAACGAATCGGTCATCGCCGTTAACGAGCTGGCCATTCTCGACCCCGTTGCCGGAACCGATCCGTTCGACGCTGTCAACCTGTTCGACATCGTGACGATCACGGTTCCAAGTGGCGCGACGGCTACCGAGGTGCGTCTCGAGCGCGAGAGTGGCGCGATCGATGTGTTCACGCGCACCGCGGCTCTTGCGTTGACGACGGCGCAACTGGCCGATGTCGTGGGTTTCGAGGTCGTTCACACCGGCCGCATTGATGTACTTGCCGATACGCGCATCGTGCTCGACACTCAGTTGCGCGCAGAGCTGCGCAGCGCGCCGGGCACGATCGTCAACTCAGTGAGCAGCGGTGTCGTCAACAACACGGCCGAAGCCCGCGTCGTTGACCCGGGTGGTGTCACGATTCCTCCGGTCGGCGAGACCGACAACACGGTAACGGCTCAAGACGATGCCGCTGTGACGGTCGTTGACTACACCTATGGCGTCACCGCGACCAAGGGCATCGTGGCCGACACGACGGCAACCCCGGCGACTCCCGCGACGCAAATCGAGGGCAACTCGCGCGTCGCGTCGATTACCCTGACGGGTCAGCCCTCGGGCACCGTGCGGTCGACTGACATGCTGTTTGAAGACATCAGCCCGACCTTCTGGAACGCCTACAACTTCACGGCGTTCGGCTCGCACTCGTTCGCGACCCCCATCAACCGAGTCAAGGTCGACGTGCTCATCGGGGTGACGTATGTCGTCGATGGCCTGACGGGCGACATCAGTGTCGAGTGTGGCGGGAGCACCAACCTCGATGCGTGCTGGGTCAATGGCACCTACTCGAGCTCACTCGCCCTGCCGACACTTCCTCCGGGGGCGACGACCGCCGACATTCGCGGCATCCGCGCGCAATACACGCGCGCTGACGGCGCGACCTGGGAGCGCCCGTTCAACCCGACGCAGACGCTTCGCTTTACGGCAACGCGACGCGACGTGCTCGTCGCGCCGGTCGGCGACCCCGTTCCGTCAACGCTTTATGTCTTCACTCAGCCCGCGCCGGGCGAGGCCACGGTGGGTGTCTTCACGAACGACCTCACGGTAACGTCATGGGCCGACAACGGAGTGGATGCTCCGCTCTGGCAGGCCACTGACGACGACACCAAGCAAATCTTGTTCCAGCACCGACCGGCCAAGGTGCAGATCATCAAGACGCCCTTCGGGCCGCTGACGCTCGGTGCCCCGATCCCGTACGAGATCGAGGTGACCAACCGCGGCACCGGTCTTGACAAGCAGCTCACGGGACTCGAGATCGTTGACCTGATTCCGGTCGATGTTCCTGAGGGCCCGCAGCTTGTGCTGCCGATCGACCCGGAGACGGACCTTCCGCTCGACCCGAATGACGCGATCACGATCGAGGTCGTCGACGAGGCCAATAACCCTGTGACGGCACCGAGCTTCACCGCCGTGCTCGGTACGGCCGAGGTCACCGGGCAAGAGCTCACCATCACGATCGACCCGAACTTCGTGCTCGAGCACGACTGGTCCATGACGATCAGCGCACCCATGCTGTTCCGCCAGTTCTTCGAGGCGGGCAGCGAGACCGAGAACTTCGTGCTCAACACGGCCACGGTCACGTCAGACCAGCCGTTCGACGAGTGCACGCCGGCGACCGACGGCAACCTTCAGCCGACGATTTTCGAAGTGGCATCGTGCTCGGCCACGACGCGTGTGTGGGCTCTGCCGAGCGCCCCGATGTCGATCATCAAGGGCGTCAAGGGAGTTGAGGCAGGACCGCTCGACACCGACGGTACGCCGCTGATCAACCCGCTCACGGGCGATCCGTATGACGACCTCGGGGTCATCAAGACGGTGCCGGCCAACCCGGCCAGCTGCGACGCTCCGACTCTCGCCGTCGCGGGCGACGAGTACTACCGCTACCCCTGCGTGCCGATCACTCGTCCGGGTGGCACGGAGGAGTGGGTGGGCTACTTCTTCAACGCCGGCAACGTGCGCGTGCACAAGATCTCGTCAATCGACGTTCTGCCGCGTGAGAACGACCGCGGTGTCATCATCAACGACGCGCGCAGCTCGCGCTGGGCGCCGATCTTGCTCGAACGTCCCCGCTTGATCGGGTACCCCGAAGCGGCCCTGACCGTGTACTACACGAGCCGCCTCGACATGGCGACGCCCGCGTGTAACGGTGCCGACATCCAGAACGACCTGGGCATGAGCCCCACGAGTGACCCGCCAATGGTCGAGTCATATTGGCCGTGCGTGGGTAGCGCCGCCGCGGGTGGTCTCGTTGACCGCGCAAACCCCACAACAGGGTGGCAGGTCATGCCAGCCGTGCCCTCGACGGCTCTTCTGGAGAGCGTCGTGGCGTTGAAGTTTGTCATCGACTTCGAAGACGGCGGAATCGTTCCCGTGGGCCTCGCGCCGGGTGAGTCGGTCACGATCGCCTACAAGACCCGCACGGCCCTCGAGCCCGTGCTGCGCGAGACCACGCCCAACCTGGCGCGCGACTCGATCGCTTACAACTCGATCGCCGGCGCCGCTCGCGGATTTGACGGCGTCAACGACCTCCCCTACCGCTTTGTTACCGAGCCGCGCAAGGTCGGCATCGCGCTCGCAACGGGTGCCGTTGACCTCAGCAAGACCATCACGGGCCTCGGCACGTCGTTTGCGCCAGCCACGGTGCAAGTCGATCTGTCGTGCACCGTGGATATCGACGGAGCCGGCACCCTTCACAGTCCGGAACCCATCGAGCTCCTCACGAGCGCGGGGGTTGATCGCAACCCGTTCACTCTCACGACCAACGGTGCCTCGACGCGCATCCTGGGCATTCCGCTCTATGCGGTCTGTGACGTGAGCGAAGTGGGAACCACTGGGGCCAGTTCCACGACCATCACCCCGAGCCAGGTGGTGTCAAGGGCTTTGGCAACAAGCCCCTCAACGGTGCTCAACCCCGTGCCGGCCTTCGACTCGCGCCCGCCGATTGAGGCCAGCACGGTCACGAACACCTACGACCTTGCCGGAATCACGATCACCAAGACCGTGAACATGAATGGTGCCGTGAATGCCGCCGGCGACCCGGTCATGCAGACGAGCTTCAACTTCTCGATCGCCTGCACCTTCGACAACGGGTCTGGTCCGACGGCGCTGACGGTGACACCCGCCACCTTCACTCTCAACAACGGAGGGTCGCGGACGTACACCGGCCTGCCCGCGGGCGCGGTCTGCACGATTGTCGAGACCCAAACGCGCTCTGCAACGGTGACCAAGGTCATTACGACGGGCGGCAGCTCGAGCACGCCGAACGCGGCAACCGCCGTGGTCACGCTCTCTGCGAACTCCCTCGCGGGAGACCCGACTAACTCGGTGGCGTACACCAACAGCATCGCGGTCGGCTCGCTGCAGGTGACGAAGTCGATCACGGGTGCGGGCGCGACCGCACCGTACGACTTCGGTGACGGCGTCTTTACGGTGCTCGTGAAC